>NZ_JACJSE010000010.1 GCF_014698045.1 Aulosira sp. FACHB-615 | reverse complement strand
TGAAATGCCTGAGCCTATTTTATTAAGTCAGATTTTTGCCAAGCTTACTTCTTTAGGACGTATTCATCCCGTTTCTACAGGTGTTGAACCCTCGTAAATTGGCTACGGTATTGACTAACTGAAGCGTATTGCCTAAAAAAGGGGGGAAATTTTCTTCAAGTCCCCCTTTTTAAGGGGGTCGCCGTAGGCGGGGGGATCTTAACGGAAGCGTATTTATCTATAGCCATACACTCGTCCTGATTGAATATTTTCAAGCTCCGCCCTGACTTCCTTTTTAAAGGGAATTAATAACTTACAACAACCCTCTTATTATGGGGGTGGATGTAGGTGAGGGATTTCCATCTACCTTCCTAAACTGAAAAATATGATTGTCACACCCGCACTTAAACGCCAAATCGCTCTACAAATTTCTGCTTCCCCTAATTTCGTGAATTGGTTACAATCTCAACAGATTAGCCTTGCGATCACTACACCTCAAAGTTCGCGGTTAATATTGTTGGGTGTGAATCACCAAGGGCAAATTTCGGGATTTGAACGGGTGTTTGAGCAAGCTGCGGGGTTATACATAACTGATGACAGGATTTATCTGGGTACTAAAGGGCAAATTTGGCAGTTAGATAATTCTTTAGTACCGGGGCAAATTTATGATGGCTATGACAAGTTATATATCCCGCGAGTTGGCTATACTACTGGGGATTTAGGAATTCAGGATTTAGCGGTAGAAACAGAAAATAACCGCATTGTATTTGTCAGTAGTTTGTTAAACTGTGTAGCAACAGTGAGCGATCGCTATAGTTGCATTCCCTTATGGAAGCCTCGTTTTATCTCTCATTTGGTGAATGAAAATCGCTGTCAGTTGAATGGTTTAGCGATAGTGAACGGTAAACCCCGCTACGTGACAGCTTATAGCCAATCTGATGTGGCGAATGGTTGGCAGCAGACATGGCAAAATAACGGTTGTGTGGTAGATATTCAGTCTGACGAAGTTGTGGCGACAGGTTTATCTATGCCGCATTCGCCACGATTTTATCAAGATAAGTTGTGGTTGTTGAATGCTGGTACCAGAGAATTTGGCTATATCGATATATATAGTGGAAAATTTCAAGCGGTGACTTTGGGTTCTGGTTGGTTGCGGGGGTTGGCGTTTGTTGGAGATTATGCGATCGTTGGGTTATCTAAAACTAGCCATCATAGTCTCAAGCTAGTCAATAACAACGCTGAAACTGAATGCGGTTTGATGGTAATTGACCTAAAAACTGGTGCAATGGTTCACTGGTTGCGGTTAGAAGGGGAAGTCACCGAGATTTTTGATGTGCAGATATTATCAAAAGTTAACTGTCCCCAAGTTATGGGATTTTTCTGTGATGAAATTCATCAGTTAATTAATCTAGATCCTCTTTCGCCTTTAGTTAAACAAAATCTGCCATCACCTGCAATCAAATTAACTGAAGATAAATCCATCATCCCAATTCCCAACTCCCAATTCCCCACTCACCAATTTTTAGATACATCGCAACCTGAATTAATTTGGCCGACGGCAGAACATCTGTACGCAGAAGCGTTAACATTACAAAAACAAGGGAAAATTACTGAAGCGATCGCGCAATACGAAAAACTCATTGCTCAACATCCTCGCTATGCTCCGGCTTGGTATCAACTAGGAGTAATTAGAGAAAGTCAGAGACAAACTGAGGCAGCTATTTTAGCTTATCAAAAAGCTATCGAAATTAATCCTCATCATGCTCAAGCATATAATAATTTAGGTATTTTGCGAGTAGATGCCCAAGATTTAGATGAGGCAATTAAATGTTTGACTGCTGCTATTCAAAGTAAACCAGATTATGCTTTTGCTCATAATAATTTGGGTCTAGTTTTGCAAATGCAAAGTAAATTACCCCAAGCAGCAACGAAGTTTCGAGAAGCTTTGCAGATAAATCCAGAATATGCTGAGGCTTATTTAAATCTAGGGATTGTCTTAGAATCACAACATAATTTAGAAGGTGCGATCGCTTGTTTTCGTTTGGCAATTCAATATAAACCAAATTATATTAAAGCACTCAACCGCCTTGGTGTAATACTTACAACGTTAGCGATGTTGGGCAAAGGCGAAGTTAACGAACCTAAGCGGATATTCGAGCGAATTTTAGAAATCCAGCCAGGTTCGGCTGAGGCGTTTACTAATTTATTTTATCTCAAAGAGATGACTTGCGACTGGCGATCGCGTCAGACAGATTTAACTAAGCTTTGGGAACAAACTATTCAAGAATTAGCAACTGGGAAGCAAACAACCCTTGATCCATTCAATTCATTAAACAAGCCTTGGGATAGAAAGTTATTTTGGCAAGTAGCTAAGACTTATGGCAGTTCAATATCTCAAAAATGGGAAAAATTACGACAAAATTTAAATTTTCAACATTCCCGATCTTTGAAAGGTAGATTACGCATTGGCTATTTATCCAATGATTTTCGCGCCCATGCTACTAGCCACTTAATGAAGAATTTATTCCGCTTACACAATAAAGCAGATTTTGAAATTTTTACTTACTCTTGTGGTGAGGATGATAATAGTAAATATCGTCAGTACATTGCAAATTATAGTGAACACTTTCAAGATATTGCAGATTTATCTATCGAAGAAAGTGCCGAACTTATTTTTAATGATGGAGTTCATATTTTAGTTGATATTAATGCTTATACATTTGGTTCACGCAGCCAAATTCTTGCTTTGCGTCCAGCACCCATTCAAGTCAACTATTTGGCGTTTCCTGGAACAATGGGTAGTGATTTTGTAGACTATATTATTGGCGATGCAGTAGTTACTCCACCAGAATTTGCTAATACATTTAGTGAGAAAATTGTTACTTTACCACACAGTTACCAAGTCAACGATTACCAACAGGTAATATCGGATCATCCTGTCACCCGTTCACAATACGGTTTACCAGACTCAGGTTTTGTTTTTTGCTGCTTTAATAATCACTACAAAATTGAACCAACAATCTTTGATGTTTGGATGAGAATTTTAGCGGCTGTACCAGGAAGTGTTTTGTGGTTAATTGCTCGCTCTGCTGTTAATGAAGCTAACTTGCAAAGAGAAGCCGAAGCAAGAGGAATAAATGGCGATCGCTTAATTTTTGCCCCACCCGAAGCCAAAGCTCAACACTTAGCTAGGCATAAATTAGCAGATTTATTTTTAGATACTTTATATTACAATGCTCACACAACTGCCAGTGATGCTTTATGGGCTGGATTGCCAGTAATTACCTGTCCTGGGGAAACTTTTCCTTCGCGTGTAGGCGCTAGTTTGTTAATGGCAATTGGTTTACCTGAGTTGATAACTAACAGTTTAGAGACTTATGAACAGTTAGCAATTAATTTAGCTAAATCTCCTGAAAAATTACAACAAATTAACCAGAAATTAGCCCAAAATCTTACCACATATCCACTGTTTGATACTCCGCTTTATACTCGCAATTTAGAGCAAGCTTACCTGAGAATGTGGGAGATTTACGCATCTGGTCAACCAGCAAAAGCGATAACAATTAATGGGTAATTAAGCCCTGGCTGAATCGAAGTTCGTTAGGGGTAATATCGTGTTCGGTAAAAGACTTATCATAACAACCGCAGGGGGCAGGAGGAGAAATAGTTTTGTCTTTCTGCACAGATGTGCTGAATCATAACTGATTTACCGGATATGATTAGGACTTACGCACAAAGATTATCTGTGGAGATTGGGTGTCAGGGTGAAAGGGTTTGGGGTGTATGGATTTTGAATCAGTACACCCCTATACCCCTGAACCCCCACCCTCGCCAAAACCCTTGATTTTTTGTTTTGATGCGTAAGTCCTAATGATATTAGATTAATCAATTGGTGATGGTTATCAAAGCAATAAATTTGTTTTTATTGAGAATGAGCAACTAAATAAATCAGTATAGCAATAGTGAGTGTATACACTGGCAACTATGAAGAATTAAATATCAAGTAAACTTACTCAGGTGATCACGCAGAGATACTGAAGCACAGAGCAAGATAAATACTTATTTAGTATGTGGTTTTAACAACACTATCGATAATACTTGATAACCTTCACCTTGAGGCAGACATTCACCATCAGCATCTAAAGGACAAGCAGCTTCAGTAACTTTTGGGCGAGTCCCTAGAACATATTTGGCTGTAATTTCTACTTGTTGATTATGTAATGATTGCAATGTGTTGTGAGATACTTGCTCTGATGGACGCAAGACTAATTTAGTATGGTTTGATGTATCGGTAATCAGAAAAAATTCTTCGCCTAAATAAGCGCGAACCGACATGACCGGCGGAATTTCTTCGTAAACCAATTTTCCTCGGAATGTAGATATTTGCGATTGATTCACCACTCTATTTATTTCCTGGCTTGGGTTATCTTTTACTTGAATTTTCTGTGTGTCTACAATTCCCATTGTTTGACCTAACACTAAACTTAGTTGTAGTAAATCCATAGATTACTTTGTATGTTTTTCTATAAAATTACTAATTTTATTTCAGTAATCAGGTTACTGCTGTGATAGAACTCACAAGTTCTAAAAAGAATGAATATACAAGTATAAATCAGGATGTACTTTCATAAGTAATACTTGCATTTCAAACAATAGGTTAAGAACTGATTATTGGATAATAGTAAGACTTTAAGGTAATCTAGCTAATATAAATTGATTTACAAGTCCAGGCAAGTTTATGTTTAAAGTAATACAGACAATTGTCGTTTTGGTAATTGTAACTTTAGGGTTTGCATCTACGGCTAATGCGGCAAATCCTCGTCAAAGTTGGTTAGAAACTGAAATCTACCAATACAACCATCAATTTGCAACTCAACTACCTCAAGAATTAGCCACAAAAATGCAGAAAATGTCGGCTAGTCCTTTCGCCTTTTATCGCGGAACTGCTCATATCTTTTATCGTGATATGCAGACATTACCTAGTTCAGCATTTGTTAATTCTTCCACCTCAGCTATTTGGTTAGAAGGTGATATGCACATGCAGAATCTTGGGGGAATGAGAGATAGTAATGATAACAATGTTTTTGATACTACCGATTTTGATGAAGGCTATCTTGGCCCCTACGTTTGGGACTTACGACGTATGGCGGTTTCGATTCTTTTAGCAGCTAAAGAAAATGGCCTTAGTTCTGCTGATGCTCAGGATGTTGTACGGAATTTTCTAGATAATTATCTCAACAAAATGAGCGACTTTAAGGGAACTAACGATGAATTATCTTACCGTTTAGACTCTGGTAATACAAACGGCGTTGTGAAAGATTTAATTCAACAAGCTGCAAGTAAAAGTCGCTCTAGTTTATTAAACAAGTATACGCTGATAAATAGCAGTGGTAATCGCGTTTTTCAGACAACCTCTGAACTGCAAACTTTATCTAGCAGCACCTATTCTAGTATTAGTGCTGCGATGAGTAGTTATGTAGCTTCTATTCCTAGCAGTAAGCGATACAGCAATAGTTATTACAATCTCAAAGATATTCGGTTAAAATTAGGCTCAGGAACTGGTAGTCTTGGTAGATATAGATATTACTTGTTAATTGAAGGCCCTAGTTCTGCAACGGATGACGATCGCATTTTAGAAATGAAGCAAGAAACCAGCAGTGCAGTAGCAATTGCGGTTCCAGGTTTATTACCAAGTTCTGTATATAGTAGTCATGAAGGCGCAAGGGTAACAATTGCCGCAAAAGCAATGTTGGCTAACACTGATCCTTTAGTGGGCTATACTACTGTAAACAATCTCTTCTTTATGCTGCATGAAAAGTCGCCTTACCAGGAAGACTTTGACTATACCTTGCTTACCACCAAAACAAAATTCATGGATGCGATGGGATATGCAGGGAAAATTGTAGCTAAAAACCATGCTATTTCTGATAAGGATTATAATGATGCGATCGTTCCCCATAGCGTGGATAAAGAAGTAACTGATATTGTCAGTGGTAACAAAGCTGCATTTAAAAACGAAATTGTCAACTTTGCTGTAGACTATGCAACTCAAGTTGAATATGACTATGCAAGTTTTTTAAATGCTTTAAACCAAGGAGTAACACTTTACTAAGCATTTTGTTTTAGTTTCTCTCAATTTGCAAAACTACAAGATATCACCCTCCCAAATTACAGGAGGGTGATTTTTATAACTTAAACTTTGCGGTCTAAATATTTCTCGATAATCTTTTTGGCCTTGCTTGCATCTTTCTCAAGCACAAATTCATAGAGTGCTGTATACCCTTGCATTTGCAAGAAACTGATAAAATCATCAAAAAAAGTTTGTTTAAGTTAGCAACTATTACTAACTCCTTAAGGCGTATATTCTGTGGAATGCTATTCATCAAAAAACTCTCTCGGTGAAATACACAAAGCATCCGCAATTTTCTTAATATTTAGAAGGCTAACATTCCTTTCCCCACGCTCAACACCTCCGATATAGCTTCTATCTAAGCCACATAAGTGTGCCAAGTCTTCTTGGGAAAGTTTACGAATACTTCGTAGGTAACGGAGACGTTCACCAAATTGTTTTCTAATATCTTTTTCGTTAGATGCTGTCATAGTCATCATTAAAAATGAAATGATGCTTTTAAGTCCACGGACTTTAAGTACCAATTGGGTAGTAAGAAGCATTACAGACTGTGATGTGTGCGATCGCTACCTTTGCCCCAATTGCTAAAATAGAACAGCAACAAATAGTCTAAGTATCCCAACAGTGCGAAGATATCAATTCTTTTATTTAATATTTTTTCTCACTTTAGCTGCTATTGTTAGCTTTTGTTTATTCACTGATATGTCACCGTTGGTTAGTTGCGATAAGTGGAAATATTCTAGTAATTACCCACCAGAAAAATATTATGCTCATCCTGTAGATTTAGTGGTGACACCTTGGCGGGGACAACATAATGTATATGGGACATTTATTATTCCCAATGGTTATAAAAATGATGGTTTTTTTACTCTCACATTACCAGGAGATAAAACTTACTGCGGACAACTGTTAAATGTGAGTGGTTTTGTCATTCCTGGAATTTACCCAAAACCCAAAGAGCGCGTTCTTAGAGGATATTTAAATACTCGTATTGCGCTTTGGTTGATTTTGCAGGGACATATTAACGATTTAAAACAGCCAAACAATTGGAAACTAGGTTATTTCGAGAGCAAAAAAGTTAATAAAAATAGAGATAATGTTTATCACCATAGTAATACAAAATTGATATAAATAAGCATAGATTTATAACTTATTTTTGCCTTTTTACTTTTTACTTTTGCCTTATGTCAGTCATTTTTCAAACTAATACTCCCGCAATACAAGCAGTAATAAAACCTGCTAATAATCCGCCAATCATTGTCCTCACGCCCAAGCGAGCTAAGTCATGTTGGCGGTGAGGAGCCATACCTGTAAGTCCACCAATTGTAATGCCAATTGAGCCAATATTGGCAAAGTTGCATAATGCGTAAGTCGCAATAATTACGGCACGTTGAGAAATTTTGCCGTCTTGAATTAGCTGTTTTAAATCTAAGAAAGCAATAAATTCATTTAAAATTGTTTTTGTTCCTAATAGCGCCCCGACTTGTTGACAATCTTTCCACGGTACACCCATCAACCATGCTACAGGAGCCATCACAAAAGATAATATCAACTGTAAGGATAATTGCGGCAAATTTACAAGCGAACCAAACCAACCCAGTAAAGCATTTAAAGCCGCAAGTAATCCTAAAAAAGCAATAATCATTACCCCTACATTCACAGCTAATTTTACGCCATCAATAGCGCCTGTTGTAGCTGCATCAATGACGTTAACATAGTTAGTTTCGACATCAATTTTGGCTTGTCCTGCTGTTTGAGAAACTTCGGTTTCCGGGTACATTAATTTCGATACAACTAATGATGTAGGCGCAGTCATAAAAAAAGCTGCTATTAAATGTTCTGCGGGAATACCAAAGGAAAGATACGCACCTAAAACTCCACCAGCAATTGTGGCAAAACCACCTGTCATCACAGCATGGAGTTCGGATAAAGTCATACTACCTATATATGGTTTAACCATCAGCGCAGCTTCTGTCGGCCCTAAAAAAATATTACCTGCACAAGATAACGATTCTGAACCTGATGTTTTCATCGTTTTAATCATTATCCAGGCAAGTATATTGACGACTCGCTGTAAAATTCCGTAGTAATACAAAACACTAATAAAAGCAGAGAAAAAGATAATAGTTGGCAGTACTTGAAAAGCAAATAAATGGTCTTTAAAATTTTCACCAAAGACAAATTTTGCACCAACATCAGAAAAAGCTAGAAAATTACTGATAATATCTCCCAAAGATTTAAATATATTTAAACCCCAAGGTGTTTTTAAAATTAGCAACGCAAAAATAAACTCTAATCCCAAACCCCAAGCTACTGTGCGCCAACGAACTGCTTGACGTTCTACAGATAAAGCATAAGAGATGCCAATAAAGACTAATATTCCCAGTATGGAGATAGCGCGTTCCATAATAACTGCCAAAAATGTATAGCTATCATACTCGGCTATCCAGCATACATAAAAATGTAACTTTTTTAACTTTTGTATTTGACTGTCTTGGGATCAAAGGAAAATGCGATCGCTCGTTAATTGAGAGTTAAACTCTATAAAAGCGCAAAGTTAAAAATTTTTAATAAAACTTCGGTATTAAACAATGGCAAAACTGATACCTTAAAACTTACCTTGTTCAAAAACAGTTTATGAATCGCATGTTTCGCCGCTATCATCGTCAGATAGCCATTATTCTGTGCTTGCCTTTATTTTTAACTGTATTAACGGGTATGGGTTATACCATAGCCCATGAATTGTTACACCAAGACGAGATAGGTGAATTCCTTTTAGGCTTGCATACCTTAGAAATCATTCATTTAGAAAAAATTTACCCACTTTTGAACGGCTTAGGGTTAGTTGGCTTATTGATTACTGGCGTAACTATGACGGGTTTATTCCGCAAACGAGCTTCACAAGAATGATTTTGTGGTTTTGGAGATTAACTTCTCTTCGCTAACTGTACTTGCAGTGTATTTATTAGGGTTTAGAGATGGTTTATCAAGTAAACTTTGGATTTTAGGGTACGTTAAGCGCAGATTCCGACCTACTTTATCACAAAATAAATCGCCTAACGTACCATCATAATTTGGCGGTGCGTTATGGCGGAAGTATAACGCACCCGAATTTTATTCCCGACTTCCTTTTTTAAGGCAGGATGAAGCCGTATTTTTTGAGTATCCCCTTAACTTGACTGCTGGATAAAAATTGGCTAAATTCCTTGGCTGCACTGGCATTCTTAGTGCGTTTCACCACCGCCAGTGGATAAACTATCGGTGAGTGGTATTTCTCATCAGCCGCCACAACTACTTTTACTTTGTCAGAAATTTTAGCATCGGTGGCATATACTAACCCGGCATCAGCATTGCCACTTTCGACAGCCGCCAAGACTTGACGCACATTGTTGGCGTAAACCAGTTTAGAGCTTACTTGCCACCAAATATTTAACTTCTGTAAAACTTGCTGCGCGTATTGACCAGCCGGAACGCTTCTGGGTTCACCAATAGCAATGCGCTTGATTTTCGATTCTTTCAGATCGTAAAGGCTGGTAATACCTGTAACAGCTTGGGGTACAACTAGTACAAGGCGGTTTTTTGCCAAAACCGAGCGTGTCCCAGGAAGCAATAACCCTTTTTGTTCTAAAGCATCTACTTGCCTTTTTCCGGCGGAAATAAAAATGTCTGCTGGTGCGCCTTGCTCAATTTGTTGTTGCAATGCCCCAGAAGCCCCAAAGTTATAATTTATGTTGACGTTGGGGTTACTTTGTTGATAAACCGGTTTAATTTCTTCCAGTGCATCTTTTAAACTAGCAGCAGCAGAAACAAGTAAAGTAACGTTCGACTGTGCTGTGACAACAGAAGGTACAATGAATGTTGAACAAACAGCAAGTAACAAACTAGCGAGTGCTGTGCCAAAAAAGGAAAGAACTTGTCTTCTTTTCATAGAAAAATGGTGTAGCAATAGATTCTTCTGCAATTTAATGGCGCTTGGTAGGATCATACCGAGCGTCATTCCAGTCTTTACCAACTGAATTGGTAACATTATGCCAAGAAAAGAACAAGGATGGATCACATTTCAAACATCGGAAGAGGAACGGAAAATTCTCGAAGAGTTTTGCCAGGACTCTCAACGCACCAAAACCGAGATTCTGCGGGAACTTGTGCGTGGTCTGAATAAACACCAAGTATCACAAGCCTCAATACCAACTCCCCCACCAACTACACAGGTAAATCAGGAAAATCTGGAAATGCCTACTGGAGAAATTGGTAGTTCTAAAAAGGCTTTAAAAGTTAGCTCCCGTAATATTCTCAAGGGTGTGGTGAAAAAAGTTGTCATTGGAGCTGTTAATTGTGAGGTGACACTAGAAATTGTTCACAGAGTAGAGCTAACCTCAATGATTACGAGAACATCAGCTGAAGAGTTGGGTATTGTTGCCGGAGAGGAAGCCTATGCAGTGATTAAATCTAACGATATTGTGATTGCTAGAGAATAAAAATGATGAGATTTATTTGATATATGAACAAGGGGGATAAGGTAGACAAGGGAAGGGAGACAAGGGAGACAAGGGGGAGATATTGATTAATCATTGAGGATTTGAGAAACAATCGTACAATCATTCCTACACCCGACTTCTGACTTCTGACTCCTCTGTTTGTACAGGAATTTGGATGATAAATTCGGTTCCTTGTTCGACGGTGGAATGACATACAATTTTGCCGCCGAGTTTTTCGGTGATAATTTGATAGCTAATTGATAAACCTAATCCTGTGCCTTTACCGACAGGTTTGGTAGTAAAAAAAGGGTCGAAGAGTTTAGTGCGAATACATTCAGCAATCCCAACTCCATTATCAGCGATCGCAACTTGCACCCAATTAGCATCAATCATAGAAGTGCGAATGGTAATTTGGTTCGGGTTTTGCTGAATTTCTGACAAACATCGCCCTCTATTAGATTCTTCTAGGGCATCAATAGCGTTTGCCAAAATATTCATAAACACTTGATTCAGTTGTCCAGCGTGGCACTCAACCAAAGGCACAATACCATAGTCCTTAATTACCTGAATTTCTGGGTGTTTGCCTTGGGCTTTAAGACGATGGCTTAACAGTACTAAAGTACTATCAAGACCTTCGTGAATCTCTACTTCTTTGATTTCTGCTTCATCCAAACGAGAAAAATTGCGTAGGGACAGCACAATTTGGCGAATTCGTTCAGTTCCCACCTGCATTGATTGGAGAATACTGGTTAAATCTTGGATGAGGAAAGGTAAATCGGCTGCTTGGAGTTTGGCTTGCAGGGTGGCTGGTGGGTCGGGATATTCTGTTTGATAGTCTTGGAACAAACTCACCAAATCTTGGATGTAGCTATCAAGGTGGCTGAGATTACCATGAATAAAGTTGACTGGGTTGTTGATTTCATGGGCAATTCCGGCTACCATCTGCCCCAATGCTGACATTTTTTCGTTTTGAACTATTTGGGTTTGGGTTGTTTGTAGTTGAGTGAGGGCTTGTTGTAAGTCGGTAATTGCTTGTTCGAGGCGGTCTGACTGGATGAATGTAACTTGCTCAGAAACATCTAATAACTGTGTGAGTGTGGCAATTTGAGAATTTAACTGTGCAATTTTGCGATCGCTCACAGAAGTCACTGGTAAGGAATCTACAAAGGTTTTACCATCATCAAAGGGTAGTAGTGCAGTTTTCACACTTAATGCTAAGGGACGTAGCAAATCTACAGTTGTATGGGAAATTGCCACTTTTAGAAACATCATCACCACAAACATATTTCCTGAAGGCAAAATCCCGCCAAAGCCCGCCACTGATTTAATGTTGAAGGGAATCACAAATTCATGTTGTGCGGGAATATGGGGACTACCGAGCGCATCAGGAATGTGAAAAACGTTGTACATCTGCTGTTCTATATCAACCATCAACGATGGATCAGGCTTGATGACTGTACCTGGATCGAGTCCTAGTTGGTGAATTAGCTGTGAAACCATTGGAATATTTGCGATCGCATTTTCATTCGCCAAGGGAATTGCTTGGTGTCCACGGGATTCATAACGAGAATTCCATTCTGGCTGCTCACCAACCGTTGCCAACAAAGTTAAACACTTCAAATCAGGTAAAATTTCACCATCACCCAACAATTCACGAGCCGATGCTTGTAGTTTTGGAGTCAAATCACTATAAGAATGGGTTTTGAATAATCTAATCAAAGCGCAAGATTGATTTTGGGTTTTGTCATCAACTAAGCTTTCATATAAATAATTAATAATGGCTCTACCAGCTTCTTCCATCGTTGTCACATTCTGCCCTAGCTGGCGTAATGCTAAACCACATTCAGACATATTTCTGAGTGTGAATTGATTGAGGTCGTACATGACAAAACCTTTCTACCAAAACTACATTTACAATTTGCGTGGAGTTTATATTTCCCCAATCTTTGGCTGTAAATTTTGGTCTTTATGCAATTTTTACTGAAAATTTATACGCTAAGGTATATCTATGAAAGAACCCGGAAATAATGAATTCTTGTTAACGAGGCAGGAGGCAGTAAGGAAACGGATTGTAGCATTGTTTACCTTGCCCAACTTAAGTTCATGTTTTCATACAGACTTACTTAAATTCACGGGACTTAGTAATGACACTGTATTTCTTCCACTGTGCGTCTCGAAATATACATTAGTTATTCATTAACCCTGAGACCTTTTTAGTATTGGAAAGAATTATTTTCGCAACCCTTTTGCCTTCTGCCTTGATCTGTAAACATATTATTTTCACCCTTAAGTCAAGCAAACGCTGTGCGTAATAACCTGGAAGAAACTCATTTAAACCGCGCCCGTGCTAGTCTCCGACAAGCATTATCTTGGTATGGATATCTTCGCAAGTCAGGGCAGTTATCATCTAACCCAGAATTGGCAGGTTTGGTCAAGCCAGAATTAGACGCTTTAAATGCCACACTCAGTAAACTAGACGCGAATTTAATTAAAATTGCGGTGTTTGGTTTGGTGAGTCGGGGAAAATCCGCAGTCTTAAATGCTTTACTGGGAGAGAAGATTCTGCAAACTGGCCCTTTAAACGGGGTGACTCAATGGCCGAGGTCTGTGCGATGGCAACCACCAGGCGGTAAAATTATTGTCGAATTAATTGATACACCAGGATTAGATGAAATTGCGGGGGAAGCACGGGCGAAAATGGCGCGGGAAGTGGCGCGTCAGGCAGATTTAATTTTATTTGTAGTTTCTGGTGATATTACGCGGACAGAATATCAAGCGTTACTAGATTTACGTCAGGCGCAAAAACCGTTGATTTTGGTGTTTAACAAAATTGACCTTTACCCAGATACAGACAGAGGCGCAATTTATCGCAATTTACAACAACTGGGCGCAGGAAATCCCCAAGCGCAGCCTTTGTTACCTGATGAAATTGTCATGGTGGCGGCGGAACCTGCACCAATGGAAGTGCGGGTAGAATGGCCGGATGGACGTGTGAGTTATGAATGGGAAACTCTACCACCAGAAATTACCGAACTCCAGCAAACATTACTCAAGATTCTCAATCGTGAAGGTAGGTCACTTCTAGCGTTAAATGCACTCGTTCAAGCCAGGGAAGCGGAAGCAAAAATCGCGCAAAAAACTCTAGATTTACGTGAAAAAGAAGCAGAAGAAATTATCTGGCAGTTTACTAAATATAAAGCGTTAGCAGTAGCATTAAATCCGATCGCAGTTTTAGATATTCTCTGTGGAACCGTGGCTGATTTAGCTTTAATTCGGGCTTTGGCCAGATTGTATGGTTTACCGATGACTAGCTATGAAGCGGGGAAAATTCTCAAAACGATTTTAATGAGTTCTGGCGGTTTGTTGCTAGGAGAATTAGGCAGTAGTTTTGTATTAGGATTAGGTAAAAGTACTGCGGCGATCGCTAGTGGTGATAATCCAGTCAATATTACTAGTTTTGCTGGCAGTGCGATCGCTCAAGCGGGAATTGCTGGTTATGGTGCTTATGCTGTTGGTAAAGCCGCCCAAGTTTATCTCGAAAAAGGCTGCACTTGGGGACAATTAGGCGCGAGTACCGTAATTCAAGAAATTCTTTCGCAAGTTGACCAAAATACAATTCTGTATCGGTTGCAACAAGAATTAGGTTTAAAGTATTGAGAATTTCTAAGAATTATTTCCCTAATTGTTGCTGTTCATCAGCCTTCATCAACTTGTATCAAATTCTGCTGATAATTGCGCTAGATTCCTAATTTACAATGCACCATAAAAGGGTGAAGGGAAGAATTCAGAATCCAGAATTCAGAAGTCAGAATGTTTTATTAACCATAATTCAGGCTTTTTACCTTTTTGCATCAAAAATGACAAGAGGGAAAACCCAATCAATTTAGTTTATTAACAGAGGGTGTTCCCCACAGCAATTTTTTTTGAGTTTATCTAAACTGAAAGTATTGGCTCCTACACTCTATCCCAGTAAACAAAGGTAGATTTATCATGACAGCAACCTACGACAGATTCGATACCGTACAGCAATCTGAGCAAAATGGCTCTAAAACCATCGAGCAAGCAATTTTAGAAGCCATCTCCGAAGCTCGTTCAACTTGTGAAACCAATGGCGATGGCTCTCCTAACTGTGCTGTAGCTTGGGATATCGTTGAAGAATTACAAGCGGAAAAAGCGCATCAACAACAAGCAAAACACCGGAAAACTTCTCTAGAAAGCTTCTGTGATACCCATCCAGACGCTTTAGAATGTCTCATGTACGATGTTTAATTCTCCCGTAAATCAGTTATTGCTGATTTCGTCAGTTGTTTAATTAGCTCTAAATTTGGCGGTGGTGTTTCACTTTCCATCCCTAACCATAAAAGATATTCCACATTCCCAGCCGGGCCTGTAATGGGCGACCAAGTTAAGCCTTTGTATTTCCAGCCTAATTGATCTGCGGCTTGTAATACCTGAAAAATCGCATCAGCTTGGTCGTCAGAATCGCGTACTACACCTTTTTTGCCAACACGGGATTTTCCCACCTCAAATTGTGGCTTGACTAATAAAACCGCTTCACGGGGAGCTTGAGTTAATTGCCACAGTGCAGGCAAAATCTTGGTTAAGGAAATAAACGACACATCTACCACCGCCAAATCGGGAATGCGATCGCCTCCAGCGTATAATTGTTGGGGCTGTAATTGGCGTAGATTTGTCCGTTCTCGCAAAATCACCCGCGCATCATTTCGTAAGCGCCAATCAACTTGGCCATAACCAACATCAATACCATAAACTAAGCTGGCTCCAGCTTGCAGCAGACAGTCAGTAAAACCGCCTGTAGAAATTCCCCCATCTAAACAAATTCTTCCATCGGTAGGAATCGCAAATAATTCCAAAGCTTTTGCTAGTTTATCGCCACCACGAGACACAAAGCGCGATCGCTCTTTGACTTTGATTTGCGCCGCTATATCTACTTCTGTCCCTGGTTTATCAATTATCTGCTGATTAACAGTCACTTCTCCCGCTTGAATGAGTCTTTGTGCTAAAGCACGAGAAGCGCATAAATTTAACTCTACTAATAATGTATCCAGCCTTTGTTTAACCAATTAATCTGCTTCTCCTGGTAAAATTAAATCTAAACCATAATTAATAATTTCTTCACTGTTAATTAGCTTTTCTAATTCTTCGGGTTCATAACGTCCTTCTTCTACTTCTAAAGAAGCTTGATCAATAGCATTTAAATAAGCTTCGGTTAACGTTTCTCTTAATTCTTCCGGGGTGAGGTAATATCCTCCTGCTTTCCGGCGTTTATTTTCTCGTTGAATTTCTCGAATTGAATTCCGAATAGAAACATCCCAAGAACGAGTTGAGCGATTTTCAGCTTGTTGTTTAATCAGATGTAGCAGCAAAATCACTGCATAACTCCGAATTGTTTTGATAATATCATTGCGGCTCATTTCCTCTAATTCTTCGACAACAATTAATGCTTCTGGAATATTACCTTTAAGCAACAATTCTTTGAGATTTAATAATTCTTCCATAATTAGTACCTCAAAAAAGACGTTGCAATGCAACGTCTTTACATCTAAATTATTACATCAAAATTTGAATTTACTAATCTAAACCATCATTACCTACAGCCGCCCTGACAAGTGCGGCAAATTCATCTAGTGTGATATTGCTTCTGAGCCTTTCGACTATCGCTCCTCGAATCGAACCTTCTGGTGTTGTATAAGGTAATGCAAATAATCCTCCTGTGTGGAGTGTGACGCTTGGTGTGGAAATATGAGTGATTGGATCTATATATGACACACCTGTAACTGTGAAACTACCATTAATGCCTCTAAAAAATGTCCCTATAGGTGGATTTATTTGAGCAGCAGCAGTAGATAAATAGGCACCAGGAGTAACATAGACTACTGCACCAGCAAAGGAACCGGGATCACCAGAGGAAAAATCTGCGATGGGACTTTCTATTTGAGTTTGTGCTGATGCTGGAGTAGAAGTGAAGTTTAAGCAGCTAATTAATCCCGCAAAAAATAGACCTGCTTGCCAAAAAATTCCAGCAGAACGAGAATTTAACATCATGTGATAAAGTCCTTAGTTTGGAGAAATTAAGTCTTGCTTGCTGGATGTTGTTTATGCAAATCAGTTGTTTTAAGTTTTGTCTTGGGCGCTGAATTTTCAATAATTGGGATAACTAATAAGATATAAGCTTTTGGGGATTTTAGCTAAGAATTTATAACCAAAAATGTAAATTTAAAAGACATAAACAAAAGTAATGATAATCTATTTACCGTTAGTGACGTTAGGCGATCGCGTTTGTTATGATGTAAGTTAATTATTAAAGTATTTATGGCTGTCAGCACTAAAAATCGGCGGAAAAATGGTGTCTTTTTCATGAACGTGAATTAATCAGAGTTAACTGGCTAGGACAACAGGTAACAACTTAGACTGGTGTAGGTTGGGTGGAGGAACGGAACCCAACATTCACGCATACTTTGTTGGGTTACGCTATCGCTACACCCAGCCTACTACTCTAGTACAGGTCGGCGTAAATAAACAGACCATCAGAAATTGCTACAAGGCTTGTGGTATCGTTATTATTTCTTTTTACTTTTGCCTTTTTACTTTTGCCTTGTTGTACTAGTCGCCAAGGCGGTGAAATCACAATCTCAACTGCAAACCCTGAATTGCATAATCTAACAACTCCATTGGGTGCATCACCGCAATATTTTTACCTTGCAATTCTAAATGCTTGGTAATTTGTAAAGCACAACCAGGATTCGGAGAAGCAATTAAATTAGCACCAGTATTTAATAAATTTTGTACCTTTTGCTGTCCTAATTCCTCTGCGACTTCTGGTTGTAATAGGTTATAAACCCCAGCACTACCACAACACAAAGCTGCGTCTAAAGGTTCTCGTAAAGTCACGCCAGGAATTTGACGTAATAATTGACGCGGTTGCAAACTAATTTTTTGTCCATGTAATAAATGACAAGCATCTTGATAAACCAAAGTTAGAGGTTTATCTGTAATTGGTGATAGTTTAGCTGTTAAGCCAACAGTTGCTAAAAATTCTTGTGCATCTTTGACTTTAGCTGCAAAATTCTCCGCCTTTTCTCGATATTCTGGATCATCAGCTAAAATGTGACCGTATTCTTTTAATGTATGTCCACAACCGGCAGCGTTGATAATAACAAAATCTACATCAGTATCAGCGAAACTATCAATCATTTGTCTGGCTAAAGCTTTGGCTTGTTCTGTTTGTCCTTGGTGTTCAGGAAGTGCAGCACAACAACCTTGCGATTTAGGAATCACAACTTCACAACCATTTGCTGTTAATACTCGCACTGTCGCTTCATTCACAGGGGAGAAAAACAGCCGTTGCACACATCCCAAAATCATGCCGACTCGATAGCGTTTTGTACCTTTGGCGGGAATAATATCTGGTAAGTTATCTTGAAAAGATTTGACAGTAATTTGTGGCAGAATTGATTCCATTGCTGCCAATCGTGGTGAGATATTTTTGAGAATGCCAGTTGCTTGTAATAATTTAGAAAATCCCAACTTTTGATAAACAAATAATGGTACAAGTAAAATGCGTAAAATATCTGGGTTGGGAAATAAAGCAAATATCAATTGACGTATAAGCTTATCTGGTAAACTGCGGGGATAATTACGTTCAACTTGATGACGGGTGGCGGAAATTAATTTGTCATATTGTACGCCTGAAGGACAAGTTGACACACAAGCAAGACAACCTAAACAACTATCAAAATGTTCGACTGTGGCTGTATTGAGGGCAATTTCACCTTCATTAATTGCATCCATCAGATATATACGTCCTCTAGGGGAGTCCATCTCTTTCCCAATGACGCGATAACTAGGACAGGTTGAAAGACAAAATCCACAATGTACACAAGTATCAATTAATTTTGGGTCAGGTGGATGATTATTATCAAAGCCTTGTAAATTTTTGATACTAGCTGTATTATTAACAGAATTTTCTGAAACTTGCATATTTATCCTCTGAGTTGAAAGTGCTGAGTGCTGAGTAAAAATCTTAGTACTTAGCCAGGAGTGAAGAGTCCCTCTTTCATATAAATTGCTGAATACTGAGTAAACATAATAGTCACTCTTGTATACTGGACTATGAAATAAGTTTTATCGGGACTTTCTTGGCGGTAGTTAGTTAAATTCCACCGACAAATCGACCCGGACTTAAAATATTTTGGCTATCAAACTGTGCTTTAATGCGGCGCATCAAGGGCAAAGCATTACCGATGTTACCCCAAACATCAATATTTTGCTTGACTGTTGCAGGTGCAGTTAAAATAGATAAGAAACCTTGATGATTTTGAGTGCGATCGCGCAATTTTAAAACTTGACTTTTCTCCTCTAATTGTAGCCAACCCAAACCGCTACTAATATGAACTAAACCAATGTTCACTTGATTTAAAATCTCCACAGCCGCGCTTGGTAACACTCCTATTTTGCAGGTAATTGCCGACTCTGTGTCAGGAGATTTGATTTGGTTTTGTAATCTCTGCCATAGATTGGTATCATCTGCATCGGCGTATACTGCCCCATTTAAACCCAACTTTGTACCGACTTCCAAAAGGCGGTTTGATTGTTCTTTGACACTTTCACTAATACTTTGAAAACGGGCAATTAATCCTAATCCTGTACCCAAACCTAAGTTAGATACAAGTTGTGCAGATAGTAAATCAGCTTGGGTTGGTGTTAACGCTGAACCTCGCAATGTAGAAGCAGCTTGAGATATGGCCTCTGCTGTTCCAGTTAACACCACAGTACCCGCTACTTCTTGCATCGGATACACGCGAAAAGTGACTTGACTAATAATTCCTAATGTGCCGTAAGACCCAGTAAACAACTTCATCAAGTCATAGCCAGCAACGTTTTTAACAACTCGTCCACCAGCTTTGGCAATTTGTCCATCTGCACGTACAAAGGTAATACCAAGTAACTGGTCGCGGACACTTCCATAACGTTGTCGCAGAGAACCTGTATCACCAGTAGCTACAATACCACCTATGGTTGCTGTTTCTGGGTCTGTGGGGTCAAGGGCAAGAAATTGGCGTGATTTTGCCAAAATTCCTTGGATTTGGGCGAATTTCATCCCGGCTTCGACTGTAATAGTCAAATCTCCCACCGCATGTTCGATGAGTTGGTTAATTCGTTCTGTACTGACGACAATATCAATACCTTTGGCTAAACCACCCCAGTTCAGTTTACTACCACTCCCACAAGGCAGGACTCGCCACTGATTTTGATGGGCGGTGGCCATGACTTGAGATAGTTGTGTTTGAGTGTGGGGATAGACAATACAAGGGGAATTTACGGCAGATGTCGCCTGTTGAATAGATTTTCGTTGACTGGCTGCGAGATTTTCCCAAAGAACAATATTTTCTTCGCCAACAATAGATGCAATATCGGTTGCAATACCTTTCATTAGTTTAAGTAGTTCAGTGTTAAAAATTATCGTTATGGCAAGGCTGGAAAAGTCAAAAGTAAAAAACCAAAAGTCAAAAGTATTCTTAATTTTTGCCCTTCGGGTGCGCCATTTGCTTTATGCCGGGAAACCCGTCCACCGCAATGGCTTACTTTTTACTTTTGCCTTTTGACTTACCGCTATGCAGTTAGGGCAGGAGGCAGGGGAAGAGTTTTTACTCAGCACTCACACTTCGACTCCGCTCAGTGTACAGCACTCAGCACTCAAAACTCAGCACTTTACTCTTACCAGGATTCATTAACCCATAAGGGTCAACCATTTCTTTAAATTTCAACTGTTCAGGGTCAATTACTTTTCTGCCACCGTCTTCAATAATATAGGTATGAGGGTTGGCAATAAACACACCTTTAGCTTCGTGATACTCGATAATTTCATTCAGGCGTGCTTCGGTGGTATAACGTACAAGTTGTAAAGCCGCAGGTATAGCTTGGCCGTTGACGCGAATAAATTCTAAGTGCATCATCACTTCATCACCGAAATAATGATAAAGCTCTTCTACTAGTTCTAAACCTTTGTCGGCAGGGAAGATAGATTGCAAGTAGGTGATGGAAGTATCAACGCTGCGGGCGTGTAAGGTGGTGTGGTTCCAGGTAAATTCAGCTAAATTGAGTCCTTTACCTGCTTCTTGGGCTGGCTTTTGATAGGTAATTTGACCGTTGTATTGCTGTACCAAACCCGGTAATAGTTCTAAACTTGGTTCTGCAATCATTAATAAGGCTGCATGAGTATCAACAGGAATATATTGATGTAAGGCGCTAAAGTATTCTGGGATGGGTGAAGCGAAGATAGAGATTAATTTTTTGATCATCCCATCGGCGTTACCTAATGCCTGACCAAATTTAGCGGCTGTCATAAAGTCGTTAAAGGTGACAATAACTTCCGCCCAAGGATAAGCAGTCCCTAAAGGAATTTCAACTTCGGTGATAATGCCGTTAATTCCCCAAGCATGGTTGACTTTCTGCACATCGTCACCACGCAGTTCGATGATACGGGGTTCTTTTTCTAAAGTTACCACGCGCAATGCCAAAAGATTACCGCGATCGCCAAGTAACCCATACTGTATCGAACCAATACCACCACTCCCTCCAGCGATAAAGCCCCCAATAGTTGCTGTGCGGTAGGTTGAGGGTGCCATCCGCATTTCCCAGCCAATTTCTCGTGCTTTTTTATCTAAGGCTGTCAATTTCACCCCAGCTTGTACCCGCCCTACCCCTGGCTTTACCCAGAGAATTTCTTGCATTTTGGTCATGTCTAAAATTACGCCACCGTACATCGGTACGCATTGCCCATAGTTCCCAGTTCCCGCACCGCGCACAGTTACTGGTATGCGTAATTCGGCACATATCGAGGCTGCTTTTATGACTTCTTCTTCGTTAGCAGGACGGACAACAATATCCCCGACTTTGCCTGCTAATTTGGGTACAAGCACAGGGCTAAATGTGTGGTAATCCTGGGATAATTTGGCTACTTGGTTGGGGTCAGTGATAGTTTCGATATCTGTAAAAGCAGCAGTGAGTGTTTCTAAATCGGTAGTTGCCATAGTCTTTTATTAACGCAGAGTAGCGCGGAGGTAGGCGGAGAATTGATCTCTCTGCTCCTCTAGACGCTGTAATAATTGAGTTGTAATGTCATTTCTTTAATATAAGGTCTGATAGGTCTCTAATAACAAAATTAAGTTAGCATCATTGTTGTGAGCAACTAAATATGAAAATGAAAACTGAACAAGAACGTGAACAATTAATCAAAGCAATCAATGTACTTTTGCATCAAGCTTATGATAGTACTCTAGATGAGATTTACGCTCTATTGCAAAAAATCGAAGATGAAGCAGAAGAAAATGATTTACAAGCCTATTATGCTGCAAAGAGTGATGTTGAAAATAATACTCTGATTGCTTGGGAGGAAATTAAACAAGAAATCGCTAATGAAAAAAACAAGGATGTTGCGTGACTTACGAAGTTAAATTTACAAAGAGTGCGAGGAAAAGCTTTAAAAAACTATCTCCAGAAGTACAAGAACGTATCCAAATCAAGATAGATGAATTGGTAATAGAACCTCGTCCTAACGGAGTAAAAAAGTTAAAAGGTGAAGAAAACTTATATCGAATTAGAGTCGGTGATTACCGTGTTATCTATGAGATTTTTGATGATGTTTTATTGGTAAGTGTGGTAGAAGTAGGACATCGTAGTAATATATACAAGGATGAAAGTTAATTACTTTCTGTCCAAACTATCTCGGACATTGACGTTCTTCCTCAGTTCCTAAACTGTCTGCCCAGTAGCGCACACGGCTATGCGCTACTCCTGAACCTGTGCGGCGGTAAGTTTCGAGGGCAGATAGACTTTGTTGAAGCATTTGGGCTTCAGTAAGAGGTTGAAAATTTAATGCTGTGTCTATTTCACCAACTTCAAATGATTCTGGTGTCGTTTGAGTAGCTTGATTTACCAGTAACTGCTCAAAATCTGCTAAATCTCCTGATGAACTAGTCAGCCATGTTAATAGGAGAGTCTTTACCTGTTCTCCAGGTAATGTTTCAAGATGTTCTAAAATTTGCTGTCTAAGGTTGCTTGCTGTCATAGCTCTACTATTAAGTACGATATTTATGATTTAACTCTGCTCTAATGTTAGCTAAAACAAGAGAATCAGTGAGGTAAAAGTCAAGAGTAATTAACCGCCGATGGACGCGGATTAACGCAGATGAGTTTGTACATTAGCAGACTAGTAAAAGCGATCGCAATTCTCAAGGCTTATAAATATCTCTCTCCCTTGTCTCCCTTGTCTTTAAAGTAAGACTACTGTATATACTAATTTTCATATTTCACGGCGCTTTCGTGCCATTTACTTAATATAAAATCTGATAGATAACTGAGGCTGACAAATATTAATACACCCAAGCCAGTGGTGAGAAATAAGGCGGCAAACATTCGCGGAATTTGCAGGTTATAGCTAGAAATCAGGATACGGTAGGCAATGCCGGATTTTGCCCCACCAGTCCCGGCGACAAATTCTGCGACGACAGCACCTATTAAGGCTAAACCACCGCTAATTTTTAACCCGCCTAAGAAATAAGGCATAGCACTGGGTAAACGCAGATACCAGAGGGTTTGCCAGCGTGAAGCTTTGTAGAGTTGAAAGAGGTTGAGTAAGTTGCGGTCAACGCTGTTGAGTCCCAGAGTAGTGTTAGAGACGATGGGGAAAAATGCAACTATCCAAGCACAGACTACAAGGGCGGCGAAGGTGTTGTTTTTGAACCAGAGGATGATCAGGGGTGCGATCGCTACTATCGGCGTTGTCTGTAAAATGACGGTATAGGGAAATAAACTTTTTTCTATCCACTTACTTTGGGTAAATAAAATCGCCATTAATAAGCCAGAAACCACAGCCGCAATAAAAGCCACCACTGTAATTTGTAACGTAATTAATAACGAAGGAAATAACTCGTTCCAATCAGCAATTAGTGTTTGCAATACTAATAACGGCCCAGGCAAAATATAAGGTGGTAAATTAGTGACTCGTACCAAAATATCCCACAGCAGTAACACTAACACCCCAACTACAACAGGTGCTAAAGTCTCAGCGTCAATCAACTTACTTTGTATCTTCCTATCAAAAATTTTCATCAGCGTTCATCCGCGTCCATCTGCGGTTAATTTATAGTTTCCGCTAAACAACGGGAAATCTTGCGGCAATATTCGTTATATAACAATGATGTCCGAAATTCTTCATCACGGGGATAAGGCACATCAATTGCGATATCCGCCACCACCCGCCCAGGATTTATCCCCATCACTAAGACGCGATTCGATAAATACACCGCCTCGTAAATATTATGAGTGACAAACACCACAGTCCAGTGATATTTCTGCCACAAATCTAATAAATCGCTGTTGAGTTTGCTGCGGGTAATTTCATCTAAAGCCCCAAAGGGTTCATCCATTAACAGAATGTTGGGTTGAGTAACTAACGCCCTAGCAATGGAAACGCGCATTTTCATCCCCCCAGATAATTGCCGGGGATAGCTATCAGCACAATTTGTCAGTCCGACTAATGTTAAGGCTTGCTGGACTAAATTTTGAGCTTCTTGCTTGGGTGTTCTCGCCAATTTTAGCGGTAGGCGGATGTTTTCTCTCACTGTTGCCCAGGGCATGAGGGCGGCATCTTGAAAGACAAAGGCTAATTTTCGCGCTGCTTGAGGTATGCCCCAATTGATGTTACCGGAACTAACTTTACCTAATCCGGCTATTAATCGCAATACTGTACTTTTACCGCATCCCGAAGCACCTACTAAGCTGATAAATTGCGCTTCGGGAATTGCTAAGTTTAGGTCTTGTAAGGCAACAGTGCCGTTAGCGTAGACCTTGCTAATGTGACTTAGAGTAATCGCTGGATGGTTATTCATTCTTGTGAACAAACCGCAAAGGACGCAAAGGACGCGAAGTTATAAGAGTTTGAGAGAGTTCTTGCATAAGTCTTAATCTAGACTTGTCTCGCAATCCTATCACCTGTAACCTGTCACCTGTAACCTATCACCTGCTGTAATACTCTATGCCTTTATTGACGAATTGCAAGGTGAAGGCATCTTTGTAGTTAACATTGGGTTTGTAAACCCCAGCCGTTACCAGACTATCGTAGAGTCCTTGCCAGCGTTCCTCACTCATTGACCCGATACCTTGCTTTTCGGCAGTACCAGAAGTAATAATCCCATATTCTTTGAGTTTTTGAATGCCGTAAGCTAGTTGGTCATCGGTCATTTCGGGGTTATCTTGTTTGATGAGTTGATTTCCGGGTTGGGGATTTTCCAGGTAGCTGTACCAACCTTTAATCGAAGCGTCAACAAATCGCTGGACTAAATCGGGATTTTTGTCTACTAGTTCTTTTTTGGTTTCTATAGTTGTGGCGTAGGTAGTGTAACCATAATCTGCTAGTAAAAATACTGTGGGTTTAAACCCGCCTTGTTTTTCAATGGCGTAGGGTTCTGAGGTGATGTAAGCTTGCTGTGCTGAGGTTTTATCTGCCAGGAAGGGGGCAGGATTAAAGTTGTAGGGGCGTTTTTGGTCGTCGGTAAAACCATACTTGACTTTGAGAACTGGCCAATATGTGACGTTTGCTGCTGCTGAGATATAAATTGGTTTGCCTTTGAGGTCGGCAAGGGTTTTAATTGCTGGGTTGGGATGGGAGATCAGACATTGCGGGTCTTTTTGGAAGATGGCCGCGACGGTAATTTTGGGGATTCCTTGGGCAATGGCGTTAATGGCATCGATGCCATACCCCATAAAAAAGTCAACTGCACCCCCGACTAACAACTGAGTGCCGCTTGGTACTTGTGGGCCACCCATTTTAATGGTGACATCTAGACCATGCTTTTGGTAAATACCAGTAGCGATCGCTTGGTAAAATCCGCCATGTTCTGCTTGTGCATACCAGTTTGTCCCAAAGCTGACTTTATCTAACTGTGAACTTGAATTAGCTGGTTGGTTACTGTTGGTGCAAGCAGCAAGCAAGCCGCTACCCATACAGATGGAACCATACTGAATAAACTGGCGGCGACTAAAGCGATGAATCACTGTTGTTGTGGGTGGTAACGGATTCATAAGACCAAAGAATGTAATCAGACTGATGTTTTAACTGAGTCTGAGTGTACATTCTAAAATCAGTTTTTGATTGACTAAAGAATAAGGTTGAATTGCTAAAGCACGTTTAAAGGCTTTAATTGCATCCACATACTGACCAATAGCTGCATAGCATAAGCCCATACCATGCAGTGCGCCAAAATGCACTGGGTTGATTTGAATCACCATCTGACAGTCTGCCAGAGATTCTTTATATTTACCGAGACTGTAGTACAGAAAAGCGCGGCGATTCCAAGCTTCGGCAAAATCAGGCTGTTCTTGGATGAGTCTAGTCAACAGTGATTCCGCTTCCGTGGTTTTACCTGCATCCAGCAGTTTTTGGCTTTTGTCGATTTTTTCCAGACCGTGAATTCCCTTTTGCTGAAACCAGATCCGCCACAGTTTCTTGGTTGCTTTTTCCCGGACAGAAGCATTAGGGTTCTTCAAATCTTCAAGTAAAGAATTAATAGATAAAGAATCCATGAATTTGAGAGATTAGGAGATTAGTGTTTTTACCTTATTAATAACTTTCGCACAAAATTATCTCCTCAGTGACATTTAATGCCATCTTTAAATTTCTTCTACATTACTATGAATAAACAGCAAATTTTATGTTAGTAATTGTATTAACCAATACTGACAAATACGAAACTCTACATAATAGAGTTGTAAATAATTAGTCATTCAGAAACCGCACATCAAAAAACAGAAAACTTACTCAAGATACTTGACAACTACTGAGTTACTAATAAGTCATAAAAACATTACATAAATTCATGAATAATAGTTCCTGAATCGGATACGATATGGATTTTTCTCTGACATCAAGCAAAAATCCCAACTTTAGCATTCTCCAGCCCTAATTTAACTGTGGGGCAAATCCAAAATCTCCAATCTAAAATCTAAAATTTTATGACTATGCCAAAGCCAAATAGTGTTTCCCGGCATATTGTTTTAACATCACATCCAAGTCGTTTCGGCCCCAAGCCAATACCCATCAACTGGGGCGGAAGTGAACCGATGGAACGTGGCCCGGTAATTGCAACGTTGACGAACCAAGGCCATCGCAATGTAATTGGGACTCATTCGGGCGGATATGCGATTTATCGGGCTTTAGCGGTGGCGAGTGGCGCTTTACAAACAGACCACCGCGCTGATTTAACGAATACTTCCCCAATTGAGCAAATCGGCCCCCATCCTAGCTGGGCTGACCCTGATAAAATTGTCTCACTTGATCCCTTGGGAGCGATCGCCCCAGAGGTTTTTTCTGCTTATTTACAGCAGGGTTACGATATCCGCCCGACAATTGCCATTACCAAGGCACATATTAATATGCCGGAACTGCAAGAGGCGGTGGCGAAAGGGCGCTTGCAGGTGGATGGACAAATTATGAAAGCTGGCGGTGATTTGGTGGTGACGAAAGCAGCCATTGAACCAGTGTGGTATTTACCTGGAGTGGCTAAACGCTTTGGTATTACTGAAGGCGATTTACGCCGCGCCTTGTTTGAACAAACTGGGGGGATGTTCCCCGAACTAGTGACACGTTCTGATTTAGAAGTATTCTTACCGCCCATTGGGGGTTTAACTGTATATATTGTGGGGGATATCACCGCAATTACCGACCCTAGTAGACCTGTGGCTGTGCGGGTACATGATGAGTGTAATGGTTCTGATGTCTTTGGTTCAGATATTTGTACCTGTCGCCCTTATTTAGTCCACGGGATTGAGGTATGTGTCCAAACTGCTCAGGAAGGCGGTGTGGGAATTATTGTCTACTGTCGCAAAGAAGGGCGGGCTTTGGGCGAGGTGACGAAGTTCTTAGTATACAACGCCCGGAAGCGTCAGGAAGGAGGCGATCGCGCTGATGCCTATTTTGCCCGGACAGAATGTGTCGCGGGTGTCCAAGATATGCGCTTTCAGGAACTCATGCCCGATGTGTTACATTGGCTGGGCATTACCCGCATTGACCGGATGGTGTCGATGAGTAATATGAAATTCAATGCCATTACTCAGTCTGGTATTGAAATTGTTGAACGCATTGCGATACCGGAAGATTTGATTCCCCAAGACGCGCGGGTGGAAATTGAAGCCAAGAAGGCTGCTGGTTATTACACTACGGGGGATGTGTTAGATACGGATGGTTTGGCGGAGGTGAAGGGACGTTCTTTGGAGTAAACAAGGGGAGTTGGGAGTAGGGAATGGGGAGTCGGGTAAATCTTTACTACTCCCTACTCACCACTCTCTACTCCCTATGATTTGGAGGTGAAGGGTGGAAAAAATTGAGTATCTTCGTTCGCCCAGGGCGATAAGAGAAAGGTGTGGGCAAATTTTGGCGCTGGTGAATGAGGGGAAGTCGCCTTACTTTACTTGTGATTTGTCGCAGTTGGGAAAAGTGGCAGATTATGTAATTGAGGTGATGCGGGGTGAGTATCCCGATTTCAATATTCCCTTTCACAGTCGGTGGCGACATTTTGAGGCGCAGAATATACCGCGTTTGGCAAAGTTAAATAATTTGTTAGCAGGACTAACGCCTTTGCAACAAGCCATTGCTAAATTTGATTTGGCAATTGTGAGTGTGTTGTTAGATGCGGGGGCGGGGGAGAGTTGGCGTTATCGTGAACAGTCAACGGGTTTGAGTTTGGGACGTTCTGAAGGGTTGGCTATCGCCAGCTTGGAGATGTTTTGTCAAGGGGCGTTTTCGCTTTCAGGTTTGCCCCAAGTGGATGCTTTAAAATTACTCAGGTTAACTGAGGCGGAATTAGCAACAGGGTTTCAGGTTAGTACTGAAAATCCATTGGTGGGAATGAGTGGGCGATCGCAATTATTACAAAGATTGGGGCGAGTTGTAATTGCTTTCCCTCATTTATTTGGCGAAGAAAACCCGCGCCCAGGTAATTTAGTGAATTATCTTGTCAGTAAGTCCCAAAATGGGCAGTTAGCAGCAACAACAGTATTCAGTGCTGTACTTGAAGGGTTAAGTGATATTTGGCCGGGAAGATTAACCATTGCTGGTGTTAATCTTGGTGATGTCTGGCAACATTCTGCTATTAGTGATGATGGGTTAGTACCATTTCACAAACTTTCCCAATGGTTGACATATTCTTTATTAGAACCATTACAAGAAATGGGTTTAACTATTACTGATTTAGATGCACTAACGGGATTACCAGAATATCGGAATGGTGGTTTATGTCTCGATTTAGAATTAATTAAGCTGAAAGACCCAAATCTTTTGCATTCATCTCATTCTGTCAGTTCTGAATTAATCATTGAATGGCGGGCTTTAACTGTAATGTTATTAGATGAAATAGCAGCTAACATCCGCAAAAAGTTAGGAATGAGTGTTGCAGAACTACCTTTAGTAAAAATTCTCCAAGGCGGAACCTGGACAGCCGGACGCAAAATAGCCGCAGAACTCAGAAAAGGCGGTCAACCCCCTATCCAAATCGACAGTGATGGGACAGTATTTTAATTTTAATAGTCATTAGTCATTTGTCCTTTGTGGAAATGGCAAATAACTAATGACCAATGACCAATAACTAATAACCAAAATGCAAAATCAAGTCACCGTTATTGACCATCCCTTAATTCAACATAAATTAACTTTGATGCGGAAGGCTGAAACTAGCACAACGAAATTTCGCAACCTCCTCAAAGAAATTAGTCTGTTGTTAGGTTATGAAGTAACGCGCAATTTACCTCTGAAATATGAAGAGATTAAAACACCCCTCGCCCCAATGAATGCACCCGTGCTTGCACCGGATAAAAAGCTGGTGTTAGTTTCTATCATGCGGGCGGGACAAGGTATTTTAGATGGGATGTTGGAGTTAATGCCATCAGCCAGAGTGGGACATATTGGTTTATACCGTGACCCAAAAACATTAATCCCCATTGAATATTATTTCAAAGTTCCCCACGATGTCGAACAACGGGACATGATTGTTGTTGACCCAATGTTAGCCACGGGAAATTCTGCTGTTGCGGCTGTAGACAGGCTAAAATCCACTAACCCGTTATCAATGAAGTTTGTTTGCTTATTAGCAGCCCCAGAAGGGTTACAACATTTTTGCACTGTTCATCCTGATGTACAGGTTTACACTACTGCTATTGATGAGTATTTAGATGAACATGGTTATATTATTCCCGGTTTAGGTGATGCAGGCGATCGCTTATTCGGCACAAAATAAAATTTTGACTTTTTTTGATGCTCTCTAAATATATCTTTCGACAGAGAGTAAGCAATTAGTTTATTGATTATTGTTGTAGGATCTAAGTCTTCAAAATTCAGAGTAGGTAAATCCCTAAAGCCTTACACCCATAGGACTTACGCAAGAACCCTCTCAAATCCTCTTAACTTCGTGGCCTACCCTGCGGGAAGCCGCTATCGCGTCTATGCGCTCTTTGCGGTTCGTTTTTTCATGATTTTGCGTAATACCATTTCACTCTAAACATGATACAGATAGGCAAGCAGCGCCTCGACTCCGCTCGGCGACCGGAAACAAAGGTGTAGAGGAAGTGATTTGTATCAGTAATTTCGTGAATTGGTATAAGTCCTGACCCACTCTTGATTATGTGCTGTGTGTAAACAAATATTGATAATCATAAATAAATATTAATTTATTTATATCACCTGAAATTTACAACTTGATATATGGTGGACATCTCACCTATATATATGTTCTGAAATGAGTTATCAAATGCGATCGCTATAATCAGTTAGTTAATGCTGAACAAAGAATATTACTAAAAGTAGCAAGTTTTTTCAAAACTGGATTTCTTAACCAAAAAAACTTTGATGGGCTGCTTTATTTTATCAAAAAAAGTACAGCTTTTGACGACAAAATTAACTTGTTTCGGAGAAAATCTGCTCCTGATTATTTTTTGCTGTTCACCATTAATACTGTGATTGACATAGCTCATTTTTAAGTGATAATAGCTAAGGCTATAATCGCTATATAAATTTTTTATTGTTTATCATGAGGAGTTCTTTTAGCCAAATTAAATAGTGAAAAAAATATGATTTAATCTCATCTTGATTGTTTATATAGAATGGTATATATAATATGTATAGATATTATGTTAGTTATTAATCTTAATTTTATTTAAGCCAGACTCAACTAACTCAAGCACTAGAGTGTAAACACCAACAAAAATAATGTCATACCCAACTATTGGACAACTTGAAAGAGAAATTGCACAACGAATTAGTGCTTTATATTATGAACAACTAGGGCAACGTCCTAGCCAAGTTGTATGTCATTTTTTTGATACGGAATTGGTGATTTCTCTAGAAAAATCAGCTTCGTTAGTAGAATTAACATTAATCTCTGGCGGTTATGAAAACTTAGCTGAACAAGTCCGCTTATTTTTAGACAAAATAATTAAGCGTCAACTACAAAGTTTGCTAGAAGAAATTATTGGTAAGCCAATAGTTGATTTGATGACTAATACAAATTTAGTTACAGGAAGAACTGGAATAATTGTGATTTTACAACAGTTGCCAGAAGTGCGGAATCCTGAGTCTATCCCTAAAGCAAACTTGAAGAATTTAGCTGAGTGAAACGACAGGACAAAACAGCATCTAGTTTATGCAAATTATAGGGTTTTGTTAGATAAGTATCTGTACCTGTTAAAAAGAGGCGTTCGGAGTTTTCTTCCAGGTACCAAGGAATAACTGCAATAATGGGAATTTTGGCAGTTTTTTTATCTTGTTTGAGGAAATCAATAACTTGACCGCCAGTAATATCAGAAATCATCATATCTAAGATGATTAAATCAGGTTGATGTGTTTGCGATAGTATTAAAGCTTTGATTCCTTGTTTGGCGCAAATACAAGAATAGCTTAATGCTTTGAGATGATAATTTAGGAGTTCTAAATTGTATATATTTTCTTCGACAACTAAGATTAGTGGCTGTCCGTTCATAAACAACAAGTCACCTTTAAATTAAAGACTACCTACCCAAAGTTATGAATTTTCATTCAACGAACGACACCACTAACAGCGAAGTCGTATTTTCTAGTAAATATTTGACAGTTTACGAGGTTATCTTTACAAGGCTGTATGCGGCTTGAAATGGACTAACTCGTGTATGACTCACTAGGTTGATTGTCTATGCTGAAGTTAAGGGTAGACAATGACAAGCCAGTGGCAATATCAAGCAAACATCATGACTAAAAGTGTACATTCCTTCTAGAGTGATATGCAACTGTAGCAGGTATCAAATTTTCTAACCAATGTTATAGAATTTATTGTCATGTATGATTTTCGGGAAAATAATTAACTCCTAAAGCCTTTGGTGGTGAAGCTTTACCAGCTAATCCCAACAATGCAAATAAAGCGATCGCATAAGGTAACATAACTAGAAACTGGTAAGGAATATTAACACCCAAAGCTTGGATACGTAATTGTAAAGCTTCCGTCGCGCCAAACAATAAACAAGCCAAAGCACTACCTATAGGATGCCATCTACCAAAAATTAAAGCAGCGATCGCAATAAAACCTCTACCCGCACTCATCCCTTCACTGAAAAATCGAATCTGCACCAAGGCGAGATACGCACCACCTAAACTCGTCAAACAGCCACCCAGCACTACCGCACAGTAACGCACCATTGCAACTGATATCCCAGATGTCACCGCCGCTTGGGGATATTCCCCCACCGCTCGCAAAGTTAAACCAAAGCTGGTATGAAATAAAACATATACACTAACAGCAATTAAAAATAGCAGTAAATAGACAAGAATATCTTGCTGAAACAATAGCATTCCCAAGACTGGGATATTTGCCAACCCTGGAATGATGAGAGGTGTAATTCCTGGTAATCTTTGGGTGTTAGCACCGTGAAACACCAACCGCGCGAAAAACGCAGTTAACCCACCAGCCACTAAATTAATTGCTAACCCCGACACTAACTGATCCACTTTTAAAGTTATACATAAAAAAGCGTGGAGTAAACCCACCACACCCCCAGCCATGACAGCCGCAAGCACACCAAGCCAGACATTGCCAGTGTAAAAAGTCGCCACCGCACTAGTAAAAGCACCTGTGAGTAACATTCCTTCTAAGGCAATATTCAACACTCCCGAACGTTCAGAATATAATCCGCCCAAAGATGCAAAACTCAAGGGGACAGCGAGGTGTAAACTGGCGACTAGGTAATCAGAGAAGAAGTTAAGGTTATTCATTGGATTTTTTAACGCGGAGTATCGCAGAGTTTTCTTAGCGTTAAGCCTCAGCTTTCCTTTGGGTTTCTACCGCGAGACTAATAGCAACAAATAACACAGTCAAACCTTGAATAGCATAAACTACGGTAACTGGAACCCCGGCGCTACGTTGCATTACATTCGCACCACTACGCAAGGCGGCGAAAAATAAGGAAGTTAACACTACACCGCCAATATTACCGCGACTTAGAAACGCGATCGCAATGGCATCAAAGCCATAACCAGGAGAAACTTGTTCAAATAAGCGATATTTCAACCCCATCACCTCAGTTGCACCTGCTAACCCAGCCAAACCACCAGCTAACGCCATGACTAACATAATGGTACGTTCCACCGACATACCAGCATAACGGGCAGCAATCGGGTTTAATCCGACGGCGGTGATTTGGTATCCTAGAGGCGATCGCCCTAACAAAACCCATAATATAATTGCTGCTATTAACGCCAAGATAATTCCCGCATGGGCAAGACTCCCCGGTAAAATAATCGGTAACTGGGCAGACTTAGCAATTAAAGGTGAGTAAGGACTAGGTGCGGCTGGTGCTTTTAAAGGATTTTGTACCAAATAGCTAACCAAATTCACCGCAATATAATTCAGCAGCAAGGTTGTAATAACTTCATTCACTCCCCGCACAGCTTTCAAATAACCAGGTATCCATCCCCAAACCGCACCAAAAATAAATCCGGCGCACAAAGCCAAGGGAATGTGAATAATTGCGGGTAATCCTTGCACATATAGACCAATTAAAGCACTTCCCAACGCACCAAGATAAATTTGTCCTTCACCACCGATATTAAATTGACCAGCCTTTAATGCAACTAACACTCCTAAACTGGTGAATAATAGCGGTGTCATTTTGGTGAGGGTGTTACCAAAACCAAAGTAATTGGCAAGTGACTCTTGAAATAAGGCTGTGTATGCAGCGATAGGGTTTGCGCCTGCAAAGATGATGAGAATAGCACCAACCATCAGGGCAGAGGTAATTGCTATTAGCGGTGATAAGATTGGTAGCAGGGATTGAATGCGATTTATTTTGGTCATGATGTGATGATTGCCAACCCTCAACCTCAAAAAATGAGTATCGAGCAATATCTCGATTGGGAACCTCTACAAGAATACCGCTATGAATACGTTAATGGCAAAGTTTTTGCCATGACTGGCGGTACAATTCCTCACAATGATATTGCCTTGAACATCTATCGAGCATTGTATCCTCATTTACGTGCTAGAGGTTGTCGCATCAACGTTGCCGATGTCAAGGTACAGGTAAATCTTAACAGTCCATACTACTATCCTGATGTCGTAGTCAGTTGTGATTCACGAGATTTAAATGCTCGCAAATTTATCCAATATCCAAAGATAATTGTAGAAGTTCTTTCTCCTGGTACAGAAGCAAAAGATAGAGGCGAAAAGTTTGCTTTTTATCGTAATATGCCAAGTTTACAAGAATATATCTTAGTGGAATCGGAAAAAATCAGCGTAGAATTTTATCGTTGCGGAGAGGGTAGAATGTGGCTCTATTCTCCCTATACTATTGGTGAAGATATCATTATCGAAAGTGTTGATTTTAGCTGTGGAATTGATTCAATTTATGAAGGTGTGAGTTTTGACATCGAGAAATAGATTTAACCACTAACCAAAATCAAGAAACATTGCGTTTCCTTTATCCGCAGCATCTTGGTAATATTTCACCAAGGGATGATATGTGTAATCAAATAAATGATTGTAGCTATCTTCCGGTAATCCTCTAAATTTTAATCTCTGTTTGATTTCATCCATAGAAAAATCTGATAAAGCCTTGGCTATCTGTTGAACTTCATCAACGCTAAAATAATACAATGGATAGTCACCATCATCATATTCAATTCCTTGACTGGGGCTGACAGCCCTAATTAAAGGAAGATTATCGGCTGGATTTTTACTTACAACTAATTTAGATAAATTAAATTCTTCATCATAAAAGTCATATCCAGTAAGTAAGAAATTGATTGCTTGCCAAGTTTTATCTAAATCTAAATACTTACTTTTGCCTTCATTAATAATTAAAGGAATATCATCCTTCATCTTTTCAAATTTTTCTGGTTTGTGCGTGACTAATTTATCTAATCCTTCTTGTACATAATTAGTTGCCTCATTAAACCACTCCATATCATCAATATCATTTGGGTCTATTGTAAATTCTTTCCAAAATGGTGAATCGTCCAAGTATTGTGCGTCTAAAAATATACCTGCCAACTCAGAATAATTTTTTATTTTCTCCAATATATAGGGAGATATTTGTTTGATTTGTAATGTAGTTCCCATTAGTTTCTGACTCAATAAACTTCATCATGAGTGCCAATATCGATTAGCACAATCATGTCTTCGTCATTATCAGGATTAGGCTGAAATGTGTAAATAATACGGCAATCATACTCCACCCAACAAGCCCACAATCCCTCTAAATCACCTTTTAATTTATGTGATTTTAAACTATGTGTAAATGGATCAACTACAAGTAATTCCAAAACCTCAAATATTTTCTCTTCTAAGCGCGGATTTTTACGAATCACTCGTTTAAAAGCACGCTTGAAGCTACTATCCCAAACAAGAACTCTCATTCTTCACTCAGCAAATCAGCCCGCAGATCATCAAGATTACCATGCTTGGCTACGCCTGTTCTAATTGCTTCTAGGGTTTGTATAGCATTCGACGCAATTTCTTTACGCCGTTGTTCAATGCGTCTTTTAGCAATCAATTCTAGTAGTAAATCTTGCTCTTCCGTTGAAAGAGATTCTACATATTCAATGACTGTCTGAAAAGATATAGGGTTAATCATTGAAAGTTCTTATATAGTTAAAAAAGCTTACTCCTACTTATTATATAACATTTACCTATTGATTTAAATTATTTTGTTGATGCTGAACTGCTGGGATTTGATCAGCAGTTAAAGTTATAACTTTTCCATCTCGCATAATACTAATTGATTGCCCAAGCTTACGATGTCGTTCAATAGCGGACGCAATTGCAGCTTTTACGCCGGCATCAATTTTGCTAGATAAAAGTTCTAATTCTGGTTTAACCATTTTTATCCCCTCTGATTTGAGTTAAAATTGCATTTTCATAAATCATAACTTCTTCACCATAACGATACTCAGCTACTAGCTTAGTCTCATTACTAGAGTTATCATAGATAATCCAGCGATCGCATAACGGTAAATATAAAGAAATGAGATTTTTCTTACCCCTTTCATACCTTCTACGTATCACCTCTTCTGGAATTGAATGTCCGCCACTGGTAACTCTTTGTGCTACCCTTTCTATAGCTAAATCTACACTTCGTAACCAAAAGTATATTAAGTTAACTGTATAGCCTTTGTTCTTACATTCATTTATAAAAGGTACAAAAGTTCTCGCACTTAAGGTGGTTTCAAAGGCAAAATCACTGCCAGAATTAGACAGAGTTTGTAGTCTGGTAATCATTAATTTTCCTGCTTCTATAGCCATTGAATCAGGATTTAATGGAGATAGCCCAGCAGCAATAGAATCTGCATTTACGTACTCAAAGCAGTCTAAAAAATTCGGCAATAAACTCATTGCAACAGTTGTTTTTCCTGAACCATTTGCACCACCAATTATGTAAAGATTTGGCATTTTATTTTATAGTTTTCCCCCAGCCATTAATAGACCAATTTCTTCCACTGTTGCTGTCTGTGCGTCTAAAATAGCAACGAACTTACCTCTGTAGATTACGGCAATGCGATCGCTCATCGCCATGATTTCTTCTAACTCAGTAGAAATATACAATATCGCCGCACCGCGATCGCGTTCTGCTAACAACTGTAAATGTACCGCCGTCATCGCCCCCACATCTAACCCCCTGGTGGGTTGCATAGCGACAATTAAATCAGGTTCCCCCGCCAGTTCTCGCGCCAATACTACTTTTTGTTGGTTTCCTCCCGATAGTTGACTAACTTGAATATCTTCTCCTGTCGCGCGGATATCGAATGTTTGCATTGCAGCTTGGGCATGATTTTTGATGACTGCTGGTTGTAAGAGATAATTACGACAAAATGGGAATTTTTTAAAAGCTTTTAAAATTAAGTTTTGGGCAATGCTAAATTGCAATATCAAACCTATCTTTTGTCTATCTTCAGGGATATAAGCAATCGTTGAATATTTTTTTAACTCTATTTTTCCTTGCTTAATTTTACGTAAACCTGTAATTGCATCCGCTAATTCTCTTTGTCCATTGCCATCAACACCCGCAATTCCTAATATTTCTCCGGCACGTAGTTCAAATGACACATCACCCACAGCATAAATATTTCTATCATCTGGAACTTGTAAATTCTCTACCGTCAATACTACTTTTTCTGGTAAAGCAGGTGATTTATTAACTTGTAAATCAACTTCATACCCTACCATTAATTCTGCTAAATTTTGCGGTGTAACAGCCTCAGTAGTGGTTGTGGCGACTACCTTTCCTCGGCGTAATACTGTGACGCTATCACAGAGTTTAATTACTTCCTCTAATTTGTGACTGATAAAAATAATCGTGTTACCAGCAGCAGCTAATTGCCGTAAAATTCCAATCAATGAATCAACTTCTGGTGGTGTTAAGACGGCGGTTGGTTCATCGAGAATTAAAAGTTTGGCTTGGCGGTAAAGAACTTTAAGAATTTCGACACGCTGTTGTATTCCCACTGGTAAATCTTCTACCTTGGCGCTGGGGTCAATTTCTAACCCATAAGCTTGAGATAAAGCCGCAATTTCCTGATATTTTTGTTGCAAATTTAAACGCCAGCTATTTTTCAATCCCAAGATAATATTTTCGGTAACAGTCAACTGAGGTACAAGCATGAAATGTTGGTAAATCATGCCAATACCAAGTTTTGTAGCAGTATTAGGCGAGGTAATTTTTACTGGTTTATCTTGTATATATATCTGCCCAGTATCAGGCTGAGATAAACCACTGATCATCTTCATTAAAGTGGTCTTACCTGCACCGTTTTCACCTAAAATTGCATGAATCTGACCAGAATTTACACTCAAGCTAATGTTATCGTTAGCAACAAATGAGCCAAAACGTTTAGTGATATTTTCTAAGCGTAAATATGTCATTTATTTATGCTGATACTTTTTTCACACAACGAGTATTTTTACCATCTGCTTGGCAATTCTCAAAGGTGATTTTTTTATCAATAATTTCTTGTCTGACTTTCAGGACATTATTTTTAACTTGCTCAGGAATACTAGCGGTAAAGTTGCCTAAGTTCAAAATATCAGGTCTTTCTAACCCGATAGAATATATCTGTCCTTTTAACTGTTTTTGCTGGGCTAACTCTGCTAAGTAAGTTATGGCTAAATCTAATCTTTTAACTGCACTAGTTAACACTGCTTTGGGCGCGACATCTAATTGGTCTTTGGTATTACCAAAGGCATAAACCCCTTTATCACTGGCTGTTTGCAAAACTGCGGGTGAGGCGCTATCTAACCATTGATAAATCACATCTGCACCCGCAGAAATTAAAGCGAGTGTGGCTTCTTTTGCTTTGGCGACATCATTCCAATCGCCTGTAAATGTGGAAACAATTTGCATATTTGGTTTAACTGATTTTGCACCTAATTCAAAGCCGCGTAATTCTTCTTGAGTTGCTTGAAATTCTTGCCCAGCAATGTAAGCTAATTTATTAGATTTAGTCATAGCAGCCGCAATAATCCCGCACAAATAGCTACCTTGTAAGTGATCTATGCGTAAAGATGCAATATTTTCACCTTTCACATTTCCATTCACACCCACAAAAAATGTATTAGGAAATTGTGTCGCCACTTGTTCTATTGCTGCATCAAATTGCCCGCCGTGGGCAAAAACTAAATTGTAACCTTTACGCGCAAAATCCGTTAAGGCTTCTGTTTGATCAGCTTGGGCGACTTGTTCTATATATGCGATTTCTGCACCGAGTTTTTGTTTGACTAGGTTTACGCCTTCATAGCCAGACTGATTCCAGGCTTTATCGGTGATGACTCCAGGGAGAGCGATCGCTATTTTAAACCCTTCAGCGCCACTACTCGCTGTGGGTGTCTGCGGTTGGTTACTACTACAAGCTTTCAGTAGCAAACTGGTAGCAAAGGTAGCTGAACCAAATACCACAAATTGACGGCGACTCAAATTTAGCCTCATACACTAGCCTTTTGATTGATTCATGTTCAATACTAAATTACTCGTAATTGTTCTAATAAACACTACAGTTAACGCCAACTGTCGCCGCAGTGCAGAAAATGTTGCCAAATATGAAAATTTCTGCAAAAGTCCGGGAGGAATTGCGATCGCGCTGTTAGAATCCAGCCAAGCAAACTAATGGCAATCAACAATGGTCTCTACTACTGCACGCTTCTCAGACACTCAAAACCATTGGGCGCGTCCGTTTATTGAAGCCTTAGCAGCGCGGCGCATTTTAAATGGCTATCCCAACGGTACTTTTCGCCCCGATAACTCAGTAACTCGTGCTGAATTTGCGGCGATTGTTGCAGCAGTTTTTACAGTCCCAGTCAAGCGCCAATATACTCCGTTTGTTGATGTTCCGGCAAATAACTGGGCTGCAAGCGCCATCCAAAAAGCTTACGAAACAGGGTTTTTAACCGGCTACCCTGATAAATATTTTCGTCCCAGTAATCGCATTGCTAGGGGTGATGTTTTAGTTTCTCTAGTCAACGGTTTAGACATAGCAGCAAAAATCAAACCCGACTTAGTAAACCAACTTTCACAAATTTATCAAGACGCAGCCAATATTCCTGGTTATGCTAGAAATCAAATCGCTTTAGCTACGAGTGCAGGTTTTGTTGCTAGTTTCCCCAATATTAAATTACTCAATTACGCCACAGCTGCAACTCGCGGCGATGTGGCGGCGATAGTTTATCAAGCTTTAGTTTATCTGGGTAATGCTCAAAAGATATCTTCTGTTTATCTTGTAGTTCCACCAACCACAACACCCACACCGACACCCACACCCACACCCACACCCACACCTAGACCCCCCGTATCTAGTACTGTGAAAGTCAGCCATACACGCGAGTTTCGTGGGGCTTGGGTAGCGTCGGTGTGGAATAGTGATTGGCCTTCTAAGGCGGGACTTTCAACAGCACAGCAAAGGTCAGAATTTTTAGAAATTGTCAACCAATTACAAGCACTGAATTTCAACGCTTTGATTTTGCAAGTGCGTCCTGAAGGTGATGCTTTGTATGCTTCGGAATTAGAACCTTGGAGTGCTTGGATTACGGGAACTCAAGGCAGAGCGCCCGAACCATTTTATGATCCTTTAGAGTTTGCGATCGCTGAATGTCACAAACGCAATATCGAAGTTCACGCTTGGTTTAACCCTTACCGCGCCAAAACTAGCATCAAAGGTTCTCCCAATGTCCGCCCCCACATCGCACTTACCCATCCAGAAGTAGTTTATCAGTGGGGCAATCAACTGTGGATGGACCCTGGCTCAAAAATTGTTCAAGATAGAGCCTACAATGTCATTCTTGATGTTGTGCGGCGCTATGACATCGATGCTATTCACTTAGATGATTATTTTTATCCCTATCCCATCCAAGGACAATCTTTTCCTGATAATAAAACCTACGCCGCATACAGAGCCGCAGGTGGTTTATTAAGTTTAGATGATTGGCGACGGGAAAATGTCAATCAAATGGTGTTGCGGCTTTCGGAAGGAATCAAAACAACCAAGCCTTATGTCAAATTTGGGATTAGTCCATTTGGAATTTATCGCCCCGGACAACCTGCGGGAATCACTGGTTTAGATGCTTACAGTGTATTGTATGCTGATTCACGCAAATGGTTAGAACAAGGTTGGATTGATTATTTAGCACCGCAACTTTATTGGCGAATTGACCAAAGCAAACAAAGCTATCCCGCACTACTGCGATGGTGGACAGAAATTAATTCTCAGCAGCGACATATTTACGCCGGAAATAATCTCGGTCAACTAGATGGTAAAGCTTGGAAAGACGATGAAATTGACAAACAAGTCAAAATTTCCCGCAACTTAGCCAGCAACTTATCTCTAGGAAATATTTTCTTTAGTATGAGTGCGATTAATCAAAATCGGCGCGGTATTGCTGACCAATTTAAAAGCTCTCTTTATTCTAGACCTGCAATAGTACCTGCTATGCCTTGGCGGAGTGCAGCCCAAGTTACCCCTCCCCAAGCCTTGCAATTTAAAGATGGTAAACTGAACTGGCAACCAGGAGATAATCAGCCTGTCAGGTCTTGGACACTTTACCGCCAAAGTGGTGATAGCTGGACTCTTCAGCGTATTTTATCTGCTGGTACAACCTTCGCCACCGTTCAACCTGGAACTTATGCTGTTTGTGCAGTTGATAGGTTAGCGAATGAGAGTTTAGGCGTAGTGATTACGGTGAGTTAATCATATTTAGCAGTTTTGTTTTATGAATAGATAGGGGGAAAGAGGAGACAAGGAAGACAAGGGAGTCGCAATGAAACAAGCTTCATAGCCAAGTATGAAAGTGGGACTAGCATTTTTACTCAGCACTCAGCACACACACTTCGGCTTCTCCTGATGGAGACGCTGCGCGAACGCTCAGTGTACGGCACTCAGCACTTTTAAAGGAGAGGAGTATTGATAATTTAAAAAATACAATAATCAAGCGATGCGTTAGGCTGAAGCCATAACGCATCCTACTACTACTTCAGACTTCAGACTTCTTCAATCTCCTAAAACTTGGGCTGTTAAAACGCGAATTTCTGCCCACAATTCTTGGCGAGTGGAAGCTTGTAAAAGATAACGCAATACAAACCAAGTGGAGTAAACAATGCCAATTAACTCTAACGTTGGTTCTAACAGGGGCAGGTCATTAATGGCATTGAGTATGGCGATCGCAACTCTCAGTGTAACAGTAGCTGCCAAAACTACAACTACAGCTATCAAAGGCAATTGGTATGCCTGCCAAAAACGATTTAAATTATCAGGGAACTGCTCTAAAAACTGAGATACTTGCTGCCATTGCGTCTGAGATTTACCCGCAGGTGGTAGCTTTGGTAAGTTTTGTGTATCTACACCTTCAATGGCGACTGTACTTGTTGAAGATGTCACATCTATAGAATGAAATTCTTGTTCGAGTGCCATATTTTTAGAATGTTACTAATCACAAAAATTGTACTATGGCGATTTTTGGTTAGATAAAGTCTACCTCATCCAACCAAGAACTACTATAGCAGTTTAAAACAAGGGTGTAGGTGTAAAAAAAACAGGGGCAGGGAGTAAATATTTACACTTCTATACCCTTACACCCATTCTCTACAGGCTCTCTGTATACACGCCAGTCCTATTCATCTTGCATTTTTACAAAAATTTTTTGCTTTTACTGACAAACTATCTCAATAAATCTGATAAGATATGCTCAAAGCTTATTGAATATATATCTCAATAAGTTTGGCAATTATATAGCTAACATCAGATATGGCATCCAAAGTCCAGAAGCTTTAGCCAAATAAGATGCAAAACTGCTTTTTGTCTGTTGAGAACAACAGACATAGTTTATTTTGCTGCAAATATCATCGCTAAGAGCTAGATATTTGTTGATGATCAATAGTAAACTTTCTCAATATTGGGGTTGAAGATGTCGCAAAAAATTGGCTTATTCTACGGTACTCAAACAGGTAAGACTGAATCTGTGGCGGAAATCATTCGGGATGAGTTTGGTAATGGTGTAGTCACACTACACGATATTTCTCAAGCGGATACTGTTGATTTTGAAGAGTATCAATATCTGATTATTGGTTGTCCTACTTGGAATGTTGGTGAATTACAAAGTGATTGGGAAGGCTTTTTTCCCGAACTAGACGACATAAATTTTAGTGGTAAAGTAGTTGCTTATTTTGGAACTGGCGACCAAATTGGATATGCTGATAATTTTCAGGATGCAATGGGAATTTTAGAAGAAAAGATTTCTCAACGCGGAGGAAAAACTGTCGGCTATTGGTCAACTGACGGTTATGACTTTAACGATTCTAAAGCTTTAAAAAATGGCAAATTCGTCGGGTTAGCTATTGATGAGGATAATCAATCTGATTTAACAGATAAACGGATAAAAGATTGGGTATCCCAGTTAAAAAGAGAGTTTGGTTTGTAGTGTGAGTATCAGAATTTAGGGCAGAAATTACGCACATATATAGACAATTTTGGTGCGTAATTTCTGATCCTGACAGTTTATATACCTGATGATTGAATGTCATAAATCTTTGAGGTTATAGAGTTTTTATGTATGATGATATTGATGTTGTATGGATTAGTTCTAGTCCTGTATTGCAGCGTTTCGATCAACCCTTATTACAATACATCTCGCAATATGTAAATGTAGCTCAGTGGGAATATCGTTCCGGTAAAGATGAAGGCAGTTCCATAGATGAGGCTGTAGATTTATTGGATGAGTTTTTATCAGCATGTGCTTACCCAATAAATTTAGCAGGTCATGGTGCGGGTGGTGCGATCGCTCTGACTTATGCGCGGCGATATCCCGAAAAAGTGCGATCGCTTGTGCTTTTATCTGTCGCCTCTCAACCTGCAAACACTTGGCATGTCCACTATTATCTGCAACGACAATTATTTCCTATCAGTCGTGAACAGATATTAGCAAATACCGTTCGTCATCTATTTGGTGAACAACCACATAACACTACCAAAAAACTAATCGCCGTATTAAAGAGAGACTTAGAGCAAACACCTTTATCCCACTCTCTATTTAAGTTAATTGACTTACCTACAGGTGGCGTTTCTATGCCAATGATGGTTTGTGGGAGTCAGAATGATCCGATTGTCAATTCCCCAACATTAGAAAAATGGTTGAAAATGTTTAAACCAGAAGATGATTTCTGGGAATATTCCAAAGGATATCATTTCTTTCACTACTTCTACCCCCAGCCAGTTGGAGAAGCCATATTACGCTTTTGGCAACCATATCATTCACCAATCATAGCTAAAACTCAACTATTTTCTATCACTTTGAAAAATTAACCACAGACACTTTATTTATTCTCCAAACTTTATCAAACAAACTTCTCTCTCTTGTCTCCTTCCTCTATTTCCCAAATAGAACCTCCGTACATACTCTAGGGTCATAAATACTTCCCTAGTTAATTTTTATCTAACATTTAGACAGCGACAAAATCAACTCTTGTCGTCTGTTTTTTGCTGTTTAATTACTCCTAATTTCTAATTGTTAAGTTTTGTAATACCTATTGCTATTAAGAATAATTTTCAATAAATTAGATTTGTAAGCAACAAACCAACTATTAACTTCAAGCTTAAAATTCTCTCTAGTACAGGTTGGCGTAAATAAACAGACCATAAGAAATTGCTCAAAGGCTTGTGGTATCAATATTCCTTCTTTTTCCTTTTGCCCTTTGACTTTTGCCTTGTTGTATCGGTTATTGTGTCAACTGTTGAACTTTGAAGTTAATTAGTCACTACTTGAGTATTTCTAGCAACAACTCATAGATTAGAAACCAATGCAGACATACGATAATCCCAACGTCAAATATGGTTGGTGGGTTGGTAACGCCCGCTTTGCCAATCTCTCTGGCTTATTTATCGGCGCACACGTAGCCCAAGCCGCACTTTCGATGTTTTGGGCAGGGGCATTTACATGGTTTGAAATCTCTCGTTATAAGCCTGAAATTCCGATGGGAGAACAAGGACTCATCCTGCTTCCCCATTTAGCTACTTTGGGTATTGGTATTGGTGCAGCTGGTCAGATAGTCGATAGCTACCCTTATTTCCTCATCGGAGCCTTGCATTTAATCTCGTCCGCCGTTCTGGGAGCAGGTGCGCTATTTCATACCTTCAAAGCACCACGCAACTTAAAAAATACAACTGGTTCTGCACGTAAATTTCACTTTGAATGGAATGATCCTAAACAACTTGGGTTGATTTTAGGTCATCATCTTTTATTTTTGGGTGTAGCTGCTTTATTATTGGTCGGCAAAGCTATGTTCTGGGGAGGGCTATACGACTCCGTAACTCATGCTGTCAGAGTAGTTACTAACCCTACCCTCAACCCGTTGGTTATCTATGGCTATCAAACTCATTTTGTAGATGTTAATAACCTAGAAGACTTAGTTGGTGGTCATATCTATGTAGGTTTAATCCTCATTGGTGGCGGGATCTGGCACATTATTCAAGAACCTTTACCTTGGGCGAAAAAGCTCTTAATCTTTTCTGGAGAAGCAATTCTTTCTTACTCTTTAGGTGGTATTGCCTTAGCTGGATTTGTTGCAGCTTACTTCTGTGCTGTCAACACCTTAGCTTATCCTGTAGAGTTTTATGGTGCGCCCTTAGAACTGAAACTGGGTGTCACTCCTTATTTTGCCGATACTGTTAAGTTAGCCAATGGCGATTTTAGTTCTAGAGCATGGTTAGCTAACGCCCACTTTTTCTTAGCTTTCTTTTTCTTACAAGGTCATTTGTGGCACGCCCTACGAGCTATTGGTGTTGACTTTAGAGAAGTTGAAAAATCATTGAATGCCATTAGCAGTATTGAATAATCAGTCGTCAGTTGTCAATTGTTGACATCGATCTCTGAGTGATAAGGATCAGTTTAACGTGCTGAGTCTATACAAACTCAGCACCTTTCTCAAGAGGACAGATAACAGTGGTAATTTCTACTGATAAAACCTTTGCAACCAATACAAAATTAGCTTGGTTAATTGGTAATTCCCGTTTAACCGATTTATCTGGTCAATTATTAGGCGCTCATCTGGCTCATGCAGGATTAATTATGTTTTGGGCTGGGACAACTACTATCTCAGAAGTTCTGCGCTTTGTTCCTGATCTTCCTATGTATGAACAAGGTTTGACTTTATTACCGCACTTAGCAACTTTAGGTTGGGGAGTAGGTGCTGGGGGTAAAGTAGTTGATACCTATCCTTATTTTGTAATTGGTGTATTGCATTTAATTGCATCTGCGGTTTTGGGTGCAGGTGGACTATTTCATGTATTTCGCGCCCCAGCGATTTTACACAACAACGGTGGCAGAACTGCAAGATTTCACTATGAATGGAATGACCCTAAACAATTAAGTTTAATTTTAGGACATCATTTAATTATTTTAGGTTTAGGGGCATTCTTACTTGTGATCAAAGCCATGTTTGTTGGTGGTATTTATGATACTCATTTAGGTGATGTCAGCCTAATTAATAACCCGACTCTCAACCCTATTGTAATTTTTAGTTATTTAGTAGGGTTAAAAAATCATGCTTGGCATCCTTTAGGAATAGCCAGCGTTGACAACCTAGAAGATGTCATTGGCGGTCATATCTGGATTGGAGGAATTTTAATTCTGGGTGGTATCTGGCATATTCTCCTACAGCCATTTGCTTGGGTCAGAAAATTTTTACCAATCAAAAACGGGGAAGAAATTCTAGCTTACAGTTTGCTTGGTTTAGCTTTAATGGCTTGGATTTCTGCTAGTTTTGTGGGATATAACACTACAGTTTTTCCCACTGAGTTTTACGGTTCAGAACGTTTTGTGGCAACAACTACCCAATTAATTCTCGGAGTCTTAGCCTTTGTTGGCTATGTTTGGCACAGTTGGAGAGCGCGTAGCATTTCCTAATTATTTCTATTTTCCTCTTTCCTCAACATTAGCTATTCTCATGTTCCTTCCTTTGCCTACGGTTGAATTTTTGAACTGTAGGCAATTTCTTAAAACTTTTTTGGAGTAATAAATAGCAATGGCTATAATTTTATGTGCCTTATTAGCCTGGACAATCATGGTTTTATTATTTTGGAGCGTGTGGACAACTCTCGAAAAAGGAATTAGTTTTTTGTGGAGGTTACATCAAATTCCTTGTCATAAGTGCGAGTTTTTTACTAATGACTATCGGCTTAAATGTACAGTACACCCAAAGAAAGCCTGTTCTGAACAGGCGATTAGCTGTCTTGATTTTGAGCCAAAAACGGCTGCTTGTAATGCTTGTCAATCAGGGCGCATTTGGAAGTTAGATAAAAAAGGCTGATCAGCAAATTAATTTTGTATGTGTAGAACTTGGAAAACTGCGTATTTAACCTATTCTTAATTGACTCTCATGAATACTAACTCTGATTTTTTGGCTGAATTATGTGACTTTCTCTATCCTCGTAATCCATATCATGGACAATTAAAAGCAGAGAATATAACGTTCAATGCACATCTACAAGATTTTTCTCAACGAGTTAACTATATTTGTAGTTTACAAACAGGAGGGAAAATTTCTGCTGAAGACGCTTACAAACAAATTCACCAACTTTGGAAGCAATTGAAACAAATCAAGAAATCTCTAGAAATTGATTGTAGGACAGAAGGCGGTGGTTCGGCTACGCTCACCAACCGTTAGGCTACACTCACTAACCGAAGGTAAAAATAAACCCCTCAGACTGAAGTCTGGAACTATACAAACAAAGCCTGCATTCGCAGGCTAATACACAATGATTTCTGACTCAGTGCGATATATTGAGCCACTATAGCAGTCTTAGTTGGTGTGTGAATAACAAAGACAAGGGAGACAAGGAGGAGGGGATAGACAAGGGAGAGGAAGGTTTATAAATCATTTAGGATTGCTATACAATCCTCATTCAGCAGATACTTTTTCTTCATAGTCGGGTAAAATCTTTTCCAAATTTCGGAGCAGTGGCACACTCAATCCAGCTAACCCTACCAAAAACATACACACCGCACAAATTACATATAACATTGCCAGTCCCCCAGCCGTACCAGCCCCGAATATTCCTCCTAAAAGACCCGCCATGCTACCTTCTTGACTAAAAGCAGGGATAAATACTTTATCTGCTAGGGGGCCAGCAACTAAAACGGCAACAGCTGAAGCTAATTGTAAAAGCAAAGAGCGTGCAGCAAAAACCCTTCCTTGCACATTAGGCGCTACTTTAGCTAACCAGATTGCGTTATCGGCGCTTCCACCGGCTGTAAAACTTAAAGAACACAAAAATTGTGGAGGAATCCACACCCACAAAGTTCGACCTAAACCAAATACTATTTTTGTTAAACCAACACCCATCATTCCCAGTAAAATACCTCTAATTTTGTCTTTGAAACCTCCCCACTTATTCACAATTAAGGCTCCCAACACACCACCAAATCCTGCGGCTGTGATTAAGTTACCCAGCACTAAAGTATCATTACCTGTGCGGGCGAGAATCATGGGTATGTAAAGTGAACCTCCTAGGTCGTGGGCAAAGAAAAATAATAAGTTAATGACTAATAGTAATAGAAGGCTTTTGTGGGCAGTCAGGTAACGCACACCATACCCTAAATTTTGCCAAAAATCTTCTTGTTTTTCTGCTGTTTGGCTAGGCTGGAGAATAGGTATAAATAAAATAGTGGAAATGGCAACAATAAAAGTGGAAATATCAATTAGCCAAATGCCAAATAAACCAATTACTTGATAAAAATATCCTGCTAAAGCAGGCGCAATAATAATTGCACTGTGATGAGATAAAAACTCAAGACTGCTGGCACGAGTATAGTGTTGTTTAGGTATCATTAATGATACTGATGCAGAGTAAGCTAAATATTGAAATTGGCTAAAAGTACCTACAAAAGCTGCTGCCACATAAAGATGCCAAATTTGTAATAAATTGTTGATATATAAAAATAGGAGGGTAATAGTTGCAAGAACAGCAACAGTATCACCAAACATCATTAATAATTTCCGGTTATAACGGTCTACAATTATACCGCTAATGGGAGTAATAATAATGCTAGGAAGTAAGCCAAAAAAGCCTACGAGGGCGAGAGTAGTTGCTTGTCCAGTGGTTTCCCATGCCCAAATTTCTAAAGCAATGCCGGTCATTTGGCTACCAATCCCCGAAACTAGTTGACCTAGCCAAATAATGAGAAAGTTCCGTAGGCTGGTGTTAGTTGGTTGTTCTGACATTAAATTTGACATTATAATTATTGGGTTACTGGGAAATAGAAAATGAGTTTTGGAGTAAAGATTGGGGACTCATAAATTAGTGTTTAAAATCATGAATCAATCAAGGTTATGTTATACCATTTTGGATTTTAGATTTTAGATTTTGGATTTGGTAAGGGTTGATCGGTAAGCTTTTGAGCCATCAATCTGTCGCCATCATTTTTTAATTTGGTATTAGATATGAATTTTGATATAGCAGTCTGATATGTGAATAACTGAGACAAGGTGAATAAGGTAGAGAAATGTTGATCAGTTATTGCTGATTACTATATTTTTATAGTGCTATTGTTATAGATAGATTTTTTATATTAGTATGATTTAAAGTTGATTTATTGTTATTGGTTAACTTAAATTAAAGGCTTGGAAGTATGCGGTTAGATTTGCGAGTAAGAGTGATGGGGATGAGTGTATAAAAAAGTGGTCTCCAGGGAATATTTCTAGTTGAAAGGAATTTTTGGTAAGCGATCGCCACGCTTCTAGTTCTTGAATACTCACTTCTTGGTCTTCCAATCCACCGAAGGCGGTAATTGGGCATTCTAGCGGTGTTTCTTGGGGTTGTTGGGTGTAAATATAAGTTTCGGAAAGTGTAAAATCTGCCCGTAGGATAGGGATCAATAGCTGCATTAATTCGTCATTTTCTAATACTGAAGCAGGTGTACCATTCAGACGACGCAGTTTTTGTTTAAACTCATGTTCTGGTAGGGTGTGGATTGGTGGTTTTGATAATGGGATTTGGGGAGCGCGACTAGCAGAAACAAATAGGTGCAATGGCTGTTTGTCATATTCTTCAGCAAGATGCCAAGCTAGTGCAGCACTGATCAATGCACCCATACTATGACCGAAAAAAGCAAATGGTTTGTCTAAATATGGTAGTAAGATGGGTGCGATCGCTTTCACCAAAGTTTCCATTTGCGTAAATGCAGGTATTTTCATCTGCTTTCCTCGTCCCGGAAGTTCTATGGGGCAAACTTCAACATTTTGGGGTAAGCTGGCATACCATGTGCGAAAAATTAGCGAGCTACCACCAGCATAGGGAAAGCAAAATAACCTGAATTGAGCTTGAGGATTAGGTTTAGGACAAGTTATGTAAGAGTTGAATGTTTGTCTATTGATCATAATCCTCATTCTCAATCATAATTTTTGCAGGGTGGTTGATGGTTGTTTATTCACATCTTGTATTTAGCGGATATATAGCCCTCAGACTGAAGTCTGGGGCTACACAAACTAAACCCGCACTTCGACCCTTCTCCTGCCGGAGACGCTACGCGAACGACAAGCTCAGGGCATTGCAAGCTCAGTGACCTCCTGCGCGGGTTCATCAACAACGCCTAGTGAGATACAAGCAAGAATAATTAACCGCAGATGGACGCAGATTAACGCTGATGAAAACAGATAAATTTGCTTCTTTAGCAAACTAGGAAAGGCCATAAACCCTTTAATTAACAGCAGCAACTTGCATTTTATCTGTTACCACTTCATCAAAATCAGTACTTGTGGATACTTCTTTCCAAGCGTCCAATCCTTCTTTAATAAATTGCAATGCACCATCAATGGTTTCGACTGCATCGCTTCCCAAAGCTAATCTGAGTGGTGGGACTTCGCTATCAACTGCTTTAATCATTGCTAAAGCAGCTTTTTTGGGATCACCAATTAATTTAATTTTCTGCTCTTTGACATCTTTTATCCATTGGCTCATGTCTTTAATAATTGGTTGATATTCTGGGATTTTTGTTTCAACTAAGACATGAGATTTGTTGAAAAAGTCGGTGCTGAATGCGCCTGGTTCAACCATTGTGACTTTGATTCCCAAATGGGCGACTTCGTTAGCTAAAGAACCAGAAATTCCTTCTAAAGCTAACTTGCTGCTGATATAAATTCCTCCGCCTGCACCAGACATAAAGCAAGCTGCTGATGAGATATTGAGAATATGCCCACTACGCTGCTGACGCATATAAGGTATGACAACTCGCAGCATGTCTATAACACCAAAAAAATTCGTCTCAAATTGCCGCCTGATGGCATCATCACTAACTTCTTCGAGTATGCCGGCAACTTCACACCCAGCATTGTTGACGAGTATATCAATTCTGCCAAAGCGAGCGAGCGCATTTTTGACAGATTCTCTGACTTGTTCGGGTTTTGTCACATCAAGTTGCAATGCTAATGTCTGTTCTGGAAAGCTGGTGGCTAAATCTTCTAGCTTTTGAGGGTTTCGTGCTGTTAGAACTACTATTTCACCCTTCTCCAGTACTGTTTCTGCCAAGGCTCGACCAAAACCACTGGAGCAACCAGTAATAAACCATACTCTTGTTTGTTTTTCCATCGCTATTCTCCTTTTTTTAAAATTGTTGCTAATGCAATTTATCGGTTGTTTTAGAGATGTTGTGTACAACTTTTCTACAGTATTTATAAATTCAACTTCTCATATAGCAATCCTCTCTGAGTTGTGAAAAATATTCTGTTTAACGAACCGCAAAGGACGCATAGACGCGATAGCGGCTTCCCGCAGGGTAGGACACAAAGAAAGAGAATAAAAAGAAGAGAGAAAGTTTCACAAATGATTTAGGATTGCTATAGTTACTGAATATTGTTAGAAGTTGCTTGCATTTTTTGTCTGAGACTAAGAGGCCTCATATCAGTCCAAACTTCTTTGATGTAATTTAAACATTCTTGTTTGAGTCCATTTTTGCCAACATCCTGCCAACCAAGAGGATTTTCCCGCTCTAAAGGCCAAATAGAATATTGTTCTTCGTGATTAACTACAACTTTGTAGATTGTTGTGTCTTCTTTGTCATTTTGATACATAATTTACCTCGCATTATCCTTGCAGAACTTTATTATCAATAACTCTGAAATACTCATCATGATGAGATTGCCAAAGTTTTGAAATCTTTAGAAACAATTATTAGATAGAGAAGCGAAACATTAGATTTATCTTTTAATTTGAGATTGTATTTATGAAATCATTTTTTTACTCCAGCCTAACCAACTGGCTAACGCGATACTGCTTAACTGGTTCTAATTCCATGACTGTTGCTGAGTTACATGCAGTCATCACCTCACCACAGGTTTCTATTCTGACTTGATAGCTACCTTTTGTTTGAGTATGAGGATCTATAAAATCAATTTGAACTTCTGCCCAATCAGGCTGACATTCTTCCGCAACTTTTTCCATTGCTAGTACTTTTCCTGCTTTTAAATAATTCAGCCAACTCCAACCAGACTGCATCCAAATTTCACGTTCGGCAATTTGCTCAAATTGGTTTAAACCTGCCCATCCTCGGTAGTATGGACGTAAACCCAGAACTGAATTATTTTGTTCCACTAGTAAATCTAATACAGATGACTCCAGATGTCCCCAGAAATATCCTTGTGGTAAATCAATCAGTGTTGGCGCAAACTGATGACCACCAAAATGAGATGATTGCCAGACTCTTAAGTTTCCGTTGCTAAAAGGAGCATATTGTTTGCGTAGTTGCCGATATAAAGGATTACCAAATCTCCCACAAGCTAGGTCTACTTGAGCATGGGTACAAATCATTAATTCACGAATATGACTTGTTTGTTGTTGATATTTTTGAAAATCTGATAAATTATTAGGTTTTTGTATTAACTGCTGAAATATTGCTGTTACTAAAGCGGCAGCTTGATTTTCAGGAACAATAAATTCCTGTTTTTCAAACTGAGAAAACAGATGGGCAGGACGATAGTAATACAATATACGAGTCAAACCAGGCTCAGAATATTCGCGGTCAGGCGCAATTAATAGTGGTTTCAACTGAATTTTATATTTAAAAACTAACTCCTGGTATGCACTAATTAATGATTTGATAGTGGGGTTTTGTTGATAAATGTCTTGCGGCCAAGGTTGGGGAACTTCCATAATTAGCCAATGGTCGCAAGTTATGGCTGTACCAATGGGATCTTCTTTATTGGCTTTAGAAACTAAAGAACAAAAACGGCAATCTATTGTGTTGCTAATCATAGTTAAAGCTCTTAAAGTAGATTTGATCATGAAAATATTGATATGGTAGCAGTCTTTTGTATATTGCAAATAGCCTTAATGACCAAGGATATTTAGTGGGGAAATATTGTCTTTTTGGCTTTTTCGCTTCTAAAGCTTCTAAAATTACCTCGGTTACAGTCTCCAGGGGTGAGCCAATTTCCCGATTATGCTTGATAACATTGTCTATATGAATTTTATGGTTTTTGCCATATAAAGCTTGATGTTCTGGTGAAATATTAGCCAATGTTTTTTGATAATTTAGTTCTTGTTTATCTGCTTGTTCTGGAGTTAATAAGGCATCGGCTGGCAATATTGAAAGAACATCAACGCCGCTAGATTTTAACTCCATTCTTAAACAATCTGTCAGTGATTCCAAGGCGGCTTTTGTTGCGGATAAAATTCCAAAATATGGTACAGCGACTCTGCCACAAACACCACTAATATTGATGATTCTGCCTTTAGCTTTGCGTAGCATTGGTAAAAATGCTTGAGTCACAGCGATTTGACCAATCACATTGACTTCAAAGTTTAATCTAATATCTTCGATGGTTGTACATTCAATTGCTCCATTAGCAGCGACAACAGCATTATTAATTAAAGCAAATAATCCTTGTTCGCCAACTGCTAATGAAACAAAGTCCAAAGCTGATTTAATTTGTTCTGGTTTAGTGATGTCCAAAATGATTGGTATTAAATTACCAGACGCAGCTTGTTTGAGTGACTCCGCATCTTTTTCGGTGCGGACTCCGGCAAAAACTTGATATCCTTTTTTGTCTAGAAAAAGTGCGGCGGCTCGACCAAGACCTGTTGATGTTCCTGTGATGACAATTGAGCCTTTATGACTTTGATTCATCTTTAATTACTCCCAGATAAAATATCTTTTTGATTTCCAAATCGCTGTATAAATAATATTTGTATTACTTACCTAAAAGTAGAAATAACGAACCGCAAAGAGCGCAAAGTACGCGAAGATATAAGAGTTTAAGAGAGTTATTACGTAAGTTATATTAAATGATTTACCAACATCTTTCTCCCTTGTCTACCTTGTCCCCCTTGTCTCCTTTTTTTGCATAATTCCTAAAACCTACCCGAAGCAAGAGATACCGACGATCGCTGATGTTGATTTTGAGCAGATACAACCATCTTTACGCCACTAGCAGGGTAACAAAGAAGTCCATCAAATTTTGGTTTTTCTGGTTGTTGATTCACGAGTTTTAATTGATAACGGGAAAGAATGGTAGCCAATACTAATTTCATTTCAAATAAAGCAAATGTGCCGCCAATACAAACACGGGAACCACCACCAAAGGGTAAAAATTCGTAGGTGGAAAATTGCTTTTCTAAAAAACGTTCTGGTTTAAATTGTTTTGGTTCTGGGTATAAATCTTCGCGCTGATGTGTAGAATAAATGTTGGCAATTAATATAGTGCCTGGACTTAATTGATAGCCCATAATTTCTACTGGGGATTCTACAATGCGAGGGAAGGCAAACAGTTGAGTTGGGTAAATGCGTAAAACTTCGTTACACACAGCGTTGAGATAAGGTAAGGCTAAGATGCTAGTGATATCTGGGTTTTCGCCAAGGCTGGTAAGTTCTTCCCGCAGGCGATCGCACACATCAGGTAAACGGTGAACCCAGTACAAAGCCCAAGCGATCGCGGTTGCTGAAGCACCTTGCGCCGCCCCGATAGGTGAAATTAATAAGTCTCGGATTTCTTCATCTGCGATCGCTTCTCCCATCTCATCACTCGCTAATACCAAATCTGAGAGAATATCAGTGCGTGATAAATCTGCTTGCTGGCGACGTGCTTTTACTTCATCCGACAACACTTGAAACAGTTCTTGTCGCAGGGACAGCAAATTTCCTTGGGGACTCCACCTCCCTAAATCCCATCCCCAAAAGGGTAGTTTTGTCAGCAGTTGTACCAATGGCGAGAGTTCATGTTTAAAAACAGCAGCAAATAAATGTTTTACTCTTTCATAGCGTTCTCCTTCATGCAATCCCATTACTACCTCTATACCTACCGCCAAAGTAATTTCTTCTAAAGCTGAGTAAGCCAGAAAAGGTTTACCAATGGTTTGTTGATTCATGACTCTTGCTGTTAGTTCACAGATGCGTTTCCCACAGGCTTGCATCCGTTCACCATGAAAAGCCGACATTAACAACTTGCGTCGATTTTTATGACGTAATCCATCTAGTTGTAAAACTCCTTGCTCTCCTGTTAATAAAGCAAAATTTTGGTTTAATTCTCCCTTCGCTACAACTTCTTTAGTGTGGGTAAAAATCTCCTTGATTCCAGAAGGATTACTCACGTAAATTGTCGGCGTTGAATCAAACATTACAGTCACAATGTCACCATAACGTTGAGAAATAGTATCCATATAGCCAAAGAAATCAGCCTCGAATTGCAAAGCCAGCAACCAAGCAGGAGTTTTTGGCCCAGGTGGTAGTTTCATCAGCCTTTTTTACTCCTTTGACATAGTGAAATTACAAACAGCATCATCAATACAAATTTTCAATTGTTTGGCTAATTCATGAATATGAGGTTCCAGTAAAATTGAGAAATGATTGCCAGGAATTTCAATCACTTGTGTAGATGCACTACCATATTTACCCCAACCTAAAAAGGGATCATTAGTAGTCCATTCAGGATTGTCAAAATCATGAATAATTTCTTCTTCGGCTCGTAAGATAGTTAAGGCATCAGAATAAGCTTGCGGTACATAATTTCGCATTGCTTGAACATTAGCTTTGAAAACTTTATAATGATGTAAAAAATCTTGAATCTCAGCTTCTGAAAAAATAAAGTTGGCTTTTTGATTGATTAAATTAAATTGCTCATGGAGTGATAAATCTCGCATTTCTTCAAAAGATAGCGATAAATTTATGTCATTCCAAATTTTTGTTTCTTCCGCCAACCGCAGCAAAAACTTAGCATCATCATCAGGACTTGTTTGAATAGCAGTTTCTGGTAAAATGGCATCGATAATTGCCACTAAACCTACTTTTTGACCTTGTTTTTGTAGTTGCTGGGCTATTTCAAAAGCCAGTATTCCACCGTAACAATGTCCGCCTAAAAGATAGGGGCCATTGGGTTGGAGTTGGCGAATTTCTTTGAGGTAGCGAGTTGCTAGTTTTTCTACGGAAATTATATCAGGTTGTTCGGGATCTGGCTTATATTCTAATCCATAAAATGGATAGTCCTCGCCCAAGATTCTTGATAATTTAAAATAGGGGCTAATATTACCGCCAGCACCATGTATACAGAAGAAAGGTAGCTGATTACCAGCCGAGTTAATAGCTACCAAAGGAGAATTAGAAGTTTCTCGGAATGGTTGATTAACAATTTCGGCTAGTTCTTCAATTGTTGGGTTTTCAAATAAAGTTGATAAAGGAAGATTATATCCAAATTTATCATAAATTTGCGCCATCACACGTACAGCCAAAAAGGAATGTCCGCCTAATTCAAAAAAGTTGTCTTTGATGCCGATAGGATGAGTGTTTAAGATATTTTCCCAAATTTTAACTAAAGCTAATTCGTTAAAATTTCGGGCAGCTATTTTTGATGTTTGGGAATTTTGCTGGATAATTTCAGTTTGGGGTAAGGCAGCTTTGTTAACTTTACCATTAGGTGTGAGTGGCAGAGCATCCAGTAAAATAAAAGCTGACGGCAACATATAATTAGGCAGTTTATGTTGTAAATAAGATGATAATTCGGGAGTTATATCTGGCTTATTGGTAACGATATAGGCAAGCAAGCGGATATTTTCGGGATGCTCATTGCTAGTAATCACAACTGCTTCTTGGACATTTGGGTGTTGCGCGATCGCACTTGATATTTCTCCTAATTCTACCCGGAAACCTCTGATTTTTACTTGTTCATCACGGCGACCTAAATATTCCAAATTGCCATCGGGTAAATATCTCACTAAATCGCCTGTTTTATAAAGTTTATTTCCCAGAATCCAAGGATGATCAATGAATCTTTCTTTGGTTAAATCTTGACGATGTAAATATCCTTTTGCCAACCCATCACCACCAATATACAGTTCTCCTATTACTCCTATCGGTGTTGGTTGTAAATCACCGTTTAAAACATAAGTTTGAGTGTTATTAATTGGACGACCGATAGGCACACTCTGGGCTTGAATAGGTAATAAACTAGTATCGTAGTAAGTTGCATTTGCCGAAACTTCCGATGAGCCATAAAGGTTGATTAACTTGGCAAATGGCATTAATTCACGGAAACTCTGCACCAATTTAATCGATAATGCTTCTCCACTCGTTATCCAGAATTTGAGGTGTGATAATTTATGAATCAGATGGCTATAATTATCTAGAATTAACCGGAGTAATGAAGGTACAAGAATAATTCGACTAACTTTGTGATGTGCTAGAGATTCGATAAATAATTGTGGATCTAACAAAGTTGTATTGCTGATAATTACCGTGGGGATTCCTTGTAGTAAAGGCGCAAAAATTTCCCAGACAGAATCAACAAAACTAATAGCTGTTTTTTGACAACAAACTTCTCCTGGCTTAAAAGGATAGGTTTTCCATAACCAGTGTAAGCCATTGACTGTACCGCGATGAGTGCCAAGAACACCTTTAGGTTTGCCCGTGGAACCAGAAGTATAGATAATATAAGCAATATCATCCGATGAATAAATGTGAATCGGATTTTCTGTACTTTCTCGCGCCAGTTTTTCTTGATAAGTATCTAAGCAAATAATTTGAGCCGCAGATAATGATAGTTTTGCTAATATTGCTTGCTTGGTAATCAATAATTTTGCTTGGGAATCAGAGAGCATAAAATTTAACCGCTCTACTGGATAACTCGGATCTAGGGGAATGTATGTACCACCAGCTTTGAGAATAGCTAAAATCCCCACTATCATATCTATATCGCGTTCCAGACATAGAGCTACCAAAGTTGCTGGTGTTACACCTTGTTTTTGTAAAAAATGTCCAAGCTGATTAACTCTTTGGTTTAGTTGACGATAAGTAATTTGTTCAAACTCGCTAATTAAGGCGATGGAATCTGGTGTGAGTTCAACTTGCTGCTCGAATAATTGATGTAGGGATGCAGTTTGGGGATAATCTGTATGAGTTTGATTAAACTTATATAATAGTTGTTCTTGCTCAGAAGTCGTTAACAGCGACAATTCACTCAGGCGCTGTTCTGGATTAGCAATGATATTTATTAATAAAGTTTGAAAATGATTGATAAATTTAGTAATAGTTGACGCATCAAAAATGTCAGTATTATATTCCAAAAAGCCTGTCAATCCTGTTTCAGATTCAGACATAGAAAGAAACATATCTAATTGAGATGTGCCGCTATCAAAGTCTAAAGTTTGTAAAGTTAACCCCGCTACTTCCTCCACAGTGCTAGGTGTATTTTGCAACACAAACATAACTTCATAAAGAGGATTTCGGCTTAAATCTCGTTCGGGTTGCAATTGTTCGACAAGCATCTCAAATGGTAAATCTTGATGAGAGTATGCACCCAGAGTTACTTCCCGGACTCGATGTAAAAATTCCCGAAAACTAGGATTTCCACTGAGGTTATTACGCAATACTAAAGTATTGACAAATAAACCCAGCATTCCTTCTAATTCTGGACGGTTACGGTTAGCAATGGGCGAACCAATTAAGATATCTGCTTGATTTGTGTAGCGATATAAAAGGATATTAAACGCCGCCAGCAAACTCATAAATAAAGTTGTATCGGTTTGCTGACTTAATTGTTTGAGGGAGTTTGTCAGGGATTTTGATAATCTAAAATATTGCTTCGCCCCAACAAAATTACTAATTTGAGGTCGCGGACGGTCTGTAGGTAGTTGTAATATAGGTAACTCACCCTGGAGTTGTGCTTGCCAATATTGTAATTGATTGGCGAGTAATTCACCTTGCAGGCGATCGCGTTGCCAAATGGCAAAATCTCCATACTGTATTGGAAGTTCTGGTAAAGTTGGCTGTTGGTTTGTCGAGAAAGCCCCATACAGCGCGGATAACTCCCGCAAAAATACCCCGCAAGACCAGCCATCGGTAATAATGTGGTGCATAGTCACCAGCAAAATATGTGATTCTGCACTCAAGCGCAATAAATTCGCCCTAACTAACAATTCTTTCGCTAAGTTAAAAGGTTGTCTGGCGAATTCCGCCGCCAATAATTTAACTTCCGATTCCCAATTTTTACCAGATAAATGTTCACAGTTAATAAGCGATAATTCCCAATTTAATTGATGCGTAATTTCTTGGACAGGTTCTCCATTGACAACCTTAAAATTTGTCCGCCACACTTCATGACGCTTGAGAATTTTATTTAAGCTTTGTTCAAGAGCGACAATATTTAAATTTCCTTGGATATGAAAAGCAAGAGGAATATTGTAGAAATCACTCCCATGATAAAGCTGATCAATAAACCATAGTCTTTGTTGCGAAAAAGATAAGGGAATATTTGAAATATTTTGGCGCTTAGGAATAACATCAGCTTTAAGTTTTCCCCCTTTCCATTTTTCTAAAAGAGCCTTTTTCGCTGGTGATAAATTAGAGTATTGTTTATCCATAATTATAAAATTTCCTTAATCGGCGTTTATTTGCGTGCATCGGCGGTTAATTATAGCAGTCCTAAATCATTTGTAAAATTTCTATATCTTTTTCTTCTTTCTTACCTTTGCGTCCTACCCTGCGGGAAGCCGCTTGCGCGTCTAAGGCGTTCTTGGCGGTTTGTTTCCATATCTATGTTTTTCACGACTCATTTAGGATTGCTATATTCTTGAATTAGAGGTTGTTTGAAAAGTTTTTGATACATAGTTAGAGACTTTTCAAACACCCTCTTAGACATTACTTAAGAGTAAAGCTACTTCTTCCTCTGATAATTCAGCAATCTTCTCTAACATCAAATGCTCAATAAATTCTGCCTGCTTCACTGGAGTCATTGCTTCTAATAACAGGTCACGCAAAGGTAAATCCACAGGGAATTTAGCCCGCAAACGAGAAACTAATTGAGTTGCAATTAGCGAATCGCCTCCTAACTCATAAAAGTTGTCGTAAATCCCAATTTCTACAATTCCTAGTACAGCTTGCCAAATTTCCGTAATTTGCTTTTCTAACTCATTTGTAGGCGCAATATATGAGTTATTCAGGCTAGGTCTAGAGTGGCGCGGGGATGAATCTAATTGATGATTAGATTGTGTATCTTGCCAAGAATCAAGGTTAATTGTCTGAGTTTTTCTGGTATTAATATCAACTGGAGAAATAATCATCTGAGTTCCTGGCGGACAAGCAAGGACTCGCTGAAATACTTCTATTGCTGCTGTTGGTGTAATTGCTAATGTTGTTCCAGAAACTTGCTCAGATATGATTGATTCTTGGTCTGGATTTAGTTGTATATTATCCCAGTTAATAATATACCACGGATAAGAATTATTTCGATTAAGTTGATTGCTCCAACTATCAATTAATTGATAAACTGCGGCATCTAAACATAAACCAAATCCTCCTAAAATGCTAGTCAAGGAAGAAAAGATACAACCAAAATCTAGATTGTAGTTATGTAAGACTTTTTCTAAGATAGTAATTTGACTATGTTGTGATTTTAAGAGATTTTCTAATTCTCTAGCTGTAATTTCTGCCAAAGAACCAAATATTTGTTCATGCCTAATTCCAGTGGCATAAATCACACCATGAATTTGTTCAACATTTTCCGTAAGGATTTGCTGCATTTGCTCATAATTAGTTTTATCGACACGCAACAATAAAACTGCTGCACCGAGTTCTTCTAAGGCGATAAAATGTTGAATTTTCTGGCTGATAGTATCATCTGACGGATGAATTTCTAGCCATTGTGAGAAGTTCTCTTGTTTGGGAAATTGAGCATTTTCAATAAATATCAGTTTGGCTTGGCAAGTTGTTGTTAAATATTTTGCCAGCACAAATTCTAGACTCTCTAAACCACCCGCAAATAGGTAAATCCCCCTGTTTCGGAAAGGGATATTATCGGCAACAATGGCATCTAAATGAACTGGGGTAAATGTTTGTACCCAACGATAGCGATCGCGGTAAGCAATGACCTTATCTAAAGATACAGAAGTTAGCTCATTTAATAATTGCTCAATAACCTGATTATCGCTGCGATCGCAATTTAAAACAATGTCAATACACTGGCAAGTAATATGGGGGTACTCTTGGGAGACTACTTGACATAAACCTAAGATTGGTGCTTTTTCTGGGTTTATTTTTTCATTTCCATTTACTTCTAGAATGTTGTTGGTTATCACCTTGATTTGTAGGTGGTTTTTCAGCTTACTAATACTTTGAGTTAAAGATAGTAAACTCTTGCACTCTAAATATTTGTTAGGTTGAGAATTTTCAGACTGATTTAAACTCCAACAGTAAGCAATATTTTCCGGTTGTTGTCCCGATGATATTAATTCTTGAATTAATAATTCATAGTCTGAGTTTGAGTAGGGATTAATTTGATAACTAGTTGTACTGATTTTCTTAAATTCATCACCTTGGTGAACACTAACAACAGTTTTACCTTTATCTTTCAACTTATCAAGTATTTGCTCACCAACTCCCAAATCATCTGCAAACAATAGCCATGTTGATTTTCTGGTTGCGGATGAATGAGTTAGTAAAGAACGTTGCCAAGAAGGAATGTAAAACCAGTCAGCAATATCTTGTTTCGCAACAGTAGATGAAGATTGGGGATTAATCCAGTATCTTTTACCTTCAAATGGGTAAGTCGGTAAAGGCAAACGATGACGCTGTTCATGACGATAAAATCCTGACCAATCAAGTTCTAAACCCGCCAGCCACAGCCGACCTAATGTTTGTAATAAAAAGCAAATATCAGATTGTTGGTCTTTGATATGGCGTAACGAACTTAATACTTGTTGCTGAGAATTTTTACCTAAATGCTGTGTGGTGAGTGTGCTTAAAGTCCGCCCCGGCCCCACTTCTAAAAACACACCATCAAACTGCTGAATTAGTTGTGATATCCCTTCAGAAAATCTGACAGTTTGGCGTAAATGTTGACACCAATAATCAGGGTTTGTGGCTTGTGCTGGAGTAATCCAAGTACCAGTGACATTAGAAATAAAGCTAATTTTTGGTGGATTAAGTTTAACTGTTTTGCAAGTCTCCCGAAATGCTGGCAATATTGGTTCCATCATCAACGAATGGAAAGCGTGAGATGTGTGCAACCGCCGACATTCAACTGCTTGCACAGTTAATTGTTGTTCCAAGGCTGTAATTACACTGCTGATTCCTGACACTACGCAAGCAGATGGACTGTTAATCACCGCAATTTGCAGAGACTCTCTATACAACTCGTAGGTATCTAAGAGTGACTGCACATCTTTGGCGGGTAACTTAATTGCCAGCATACTGCCTGGGGGTAGTTGCTGCATTAACTGTCCTCTTTTTGCCACAATTGCCAAAGCATCTTCTAAAGAAAATACACCAGCGATCGCCGCCGCGACATATTCGCCTATACTATGACCAATCATCGCCTCTGGATGCACACCCCAAGACATCAATAACTGTGCTAAGGCGTACTCTGTGACAAACAAGGCGCTTTGGGTGAGGAATGTTTGTTGTAGTTGATTTGCAGCCGCTTCTGTCGCCTCTGGATGGGGGTAAAGTAGAGAACGAATATCTAAACCAAGATAGGGCTGTAAAATTTCAGCGCAGGTATCTACGTATTTTTTATATGTTGGTTCCAGTTCATACAATTCCCGACCCATGTTTGCATACTGCGTTCCTTGTCCCGAAAACATGAAGATGACAGGACAGTGGCTCGGCTGATAGTGGTGATTAAAAATACGTTGATTATCTTGATTATCTAGCAATTTAACTGCATCAGAATGGCCGTGACAAATCATGATGCGGCGATAATCAAAAGCCCGACGACCGACTTGCAGAGTATAAGCCACATCAGCCAGGGGAACATCAGAATTTTGTGTCAAATAATCGCGCAGTTGGGCTGTTGCTGTTTCTAAAGCCGTGCTGGTTTTCGCCGACAACAGTAACAATTGCCAAGGACGGGAAGAACTAGAAGCAGGAATGACAGGAGCTTCTTCTAAAATGATATGGGCATTAGTCCCGCCAATACCAAAAGAACTTACACCAGCCCTGCGGGGTGTGCTGTTGGTTTTCCACTCTGATAATTGGGTATTGACGTAAAAAGGGCTATGGGCAAAATCGATTTGGGGGTTTGGCTGCTGAAAATGCAAACTTGCAGGGATTTGCTGATGTTTTAAAGCCAAGACAGTTTTGATTAATCCTGTCACACCGGCGGCCGTATCTAAATGACCAATATTAGTTTTGACAGAACCAATGGCACAAAAACCTGTTTTATCTGTACTCTGGCGGAAAGCTTGGGTCAAAGCCTGAATTTCAATGGGGTCGCCTAAAGCCGTTCCTGTACCGTGGGTTTCGATATAACTGACAGTTTCCGCTTCCACCCCAGCCAAGGCTAAAGCTTCTAAAATGACTTCCCGTTGACCGTCAACACTAGGGGCGGTATATCCTACCTTTAAAGAACCATCATTATTAACGGCTGAACCTTTAATAATTGCATGAATAAAATCACCATCATTAATTGCATCTTCTAAGCGTTTTAAGACGACAACCCCCACACCATTGCCAAAAACAGTACCGTTGGCGTTAATATCAAAAGCTCGACAATGACCATCAGGAGATTTAATTCCCCCTGGTTGATATTCGTATCCAGTTTTGGGTTTAGCTGCAATCGTCACACCGCCAGCTAAAGCTATATCACTTTCACCATTGAGTAAACTTTGACAAGCTAAATGCACAGCGACCAATGATGTCGAACAAGCGGTTTGAACATTAATACTTGGCCCTCTTAAGTTTAATTTGTAGGAAACTAAAGTCGGTAAAAAATCTTTATCATTGCCAATTAAAACTTGATAACTGTCGGCTAATTCGAGAAAACTACGATTATTATATAAGTTAGAGAGTAGATAATCACTAGCAGCAACACCAGCAAATAAACCGATGCGATCGCGGTAAGTTTCACAGTTATAACCCGCATTTTCTAAAGCTTCCCAAACAGCCTCTAAAAAAAAGCGGTGTTGTGGGTCTGTAACTTCAGCTTCTCTAGGCGAAAAACCAAAAAAAGCCGCATCAAATAAATCGATATTTTCTAATATGGCGCTGGCTTTCACATAATTGGGATTGTTGAGCAATTTAGCATCTATCCCAGCAGCAATTAGCTCCTCATCCGTGAAAGTAGAAATTGACTCTACACCATTTCTCAGGTTTTGCCAAAAGCTATCAACTTTATTAGCTCCAGGAAACCGACCCGCCATTCCAATAATAGCGATCGCATCTTGATTATTTAAGCTATCAATAAAATTATTAGCCATATCCATAAGTCAAAACCTGACAGTAAATATTTCTGGACTAAGTTTCAAGAGTGCTGAGTAAATAACTTTTATTTAAATCAGCACTCATCACTTTATGACTTACGCAAAATTATGAAGAAATGAACCGCAAAGGACGCATAGACGCGATAGCGGCTTCCCGCAGGGTAGGACACGAAGTTATAAGAGTTTGAGAGAGTTCTTGCGTAAGTCCTAATATTTTTTCCTCCTGCCTCTGGTTGGTGAGCGAAGCCGAACCACTGCCTTCTTCGGTCAATATGTCAGTGGCATTGTTGCCGCAATCTGAATTTGATCATGTAAAACTGCATCAATATCTCCTTCAGTAGTTAAAGGATTAGCAATCACCGCACGCATCGCAATCACTGGTATTTCCTTATCTAAACTAATAGTTGTTTTCGTAGTTCGGGAAATAAAAGTCCGCCCAATCTGACGCTGCTTTTTCTGCAAGCGTTCATTAAAATCATTGATAATTTGATTATCAGATGCAGTTAATTTTTTATGACTAACTACATCTCGAAATTGCTCAGGAATATAACGATAAATTAACAAATTCGTATCAGGTTGCGCCAACAACTCAAACTCCGGTAATTCCTCAATTCGCGCCGCCATATATTGGGTTTTGCGGATACCTTCATCAATCAAAAACTCATAACCATTCAGCCCAATTAACTGCAAACCAGCATGTAAAAATAACGCCATCCCCGGACGAGAACCTTCTAAAGCCCGTTTACCTAAATCAAATGACCCCTTACGCATGGTATAGCTGGCTTGTTTTTCAATTGCTGAAGCTAAATAAGGGTCACGGAAAAATACCATCCCAATACCCATTGGCAAATACAATTGCTTATGCCCATCAATGGTCACAGAATCAGCTTGTGCAATTCCCGCTAGTTTATGCTGATATTTGCGCGAAAAAATCACAGGGCCACCCCAAGCAGCATCGACATGGAAATGTACATGATTTTCTTGGGCAATTGCAGCAATTTCTGTTAACGAATCAACACTACCAGAATCGGTTGTTCCAGCAATACCCACAATGGCGATGATATGTAAGTTTTTGGCGCGGCACTCTGCAACAGTTTGGCGTAATGCTGGGATATTAACGCGATTATTAGCATCAACTGGGACGCGAATCAAATTTTTAGTACTGATTCCCATTAAATCCGCAGCTTTATCAAAAGAAAAGTGCATCAATTCCGAACCAATGACTACCGCCCCTTCATAACCATAATAATTTAATGCTGCTGTTAACCCTTCTTTTTCTATACCTAAAAAATCATGGGTCGCGCCTAAAGATTTATTGCGAGCGCACCACAAAGCCGTGATATTTGCCGTTGTTCCACCAGAAACCAAAATACCCAAGGTACTTTGATTATTTTGAATATGTTGATTGTAGAAATTATCAGATAAATGATAAATTTGACGGTGCATCATCGCCAAAGCTTCCCGTTCACAAAAGCTCAAAGCTTTAGCCGTTTCGATTTTGACAGCATTTTGATTCATCGCCGTCATCAACTTTGCCAAAGGGCGCACAAAAGAAGGTAATGCCGAAGTCATGTGACCAATAAATTGCGGCGCTGACGTATGTATAGAATGAGCAACGACATTCTCATTTAAAGATTGAAAATAGCTGTCAAAATCAGTCGGTTCTACCGGGATTTGACTATTGCCAAATTTGCTAATAATCCAGTCAATCTCAGCATTTGTATTGGCATCTTCAGCCATTAAAAAATCAGTCGATAAATCATCAACTATTTCATCAAGTTGATTTTCTATATATTTCCCGTGATTTGGGGCAAATATTTGTTTAACATACTCGCCAATATCAGTTTGTACGATTTTTTCTGTGGGAGTAAGATTGTTTCGAGATAAAATTTCTGTTTCACTTAATGTCATGGATTTTCCTTGAATTACTAATATTGATGTTGTTGGTTTTAAGTCAATACGGTTCAGTTAGTAATCTCTTCTTTCTCTTTGCGCCCTTTGCGCCCTTCGCGTCTACGTTAAAAAAAATCACCAAACCTCAAACCCTCCTGCCTCCTGCCTGGTTGGTGAGCGAAGCCGAACCACTGCCTCCTACCTTCTCCTCAACTCACTCCCCTGTTTGATTAGTAGCAGCACGATATTCTTTTCTGGCTTGTTTACGACGCTGAGTCGAAGCAGTTCGCTGTTCCGCACGATGGGAATTTGGGATAGTAGATGTAGCAACTGTAGATTCCTGACTAAAATATCTAGCCAAACGACTCACAGTTGGATATTGAAACATTTCCACCAACAGAAAATCTTTCTGGAGTATTTTTTGTAATTGACTATGAACTTGAATTAACAGCAGCGAATGACCACCCAGTTCAAAGAAATTGTCATGAATACCTACACGCTCAATATTCAATACTGCTTGCCAAACATCCGCAATGGTTTTTTCTAACTCAGTTTGGGGTGGTTGATAAACGGCTGTTAATTCTGGATGGGCTGTGTCTGGTGCGGGTAGTGCTTTGCGGTCAACTTTACCATTCGGTGTTAATGGTAGTGCTGCCAAAGTTACAAAAGCTGCGGGAATCATGTAGTTTGGTAACTTTGCTTCTAAAAAGCCGCGTAACTCCGCAATGGTGGGCGGTTGTTCTGAGTTCAAAACTACGTAGGCGATGATTTGTTGAGCATCTACAACCCTAACAACAGCAGCTTCTACGCCTGGATGCTGAATTGTTAATGCTTCAATTTCGCCCAATTCAATGCGGAAACCACGAATCTTGACTTGGTTGTCAATGCGCCCAATGTATTCAATTTCTCCATTCGGCAAATAGCGGGCTAAATCCCCTGTTTTATATAATCGTTCTCCTGGGACATGAGTGTAGGGATGAGGAATAAATCTCTCCGCCGTGAGTTCTAATTTATTGAGATAACCACGGGCTAAACCAGCCCCACCCAGGTACAACATTCCTGGTACACCGATAGGTACTGGTTGTAAATTTTCATCTAACAGATAAGTTTGGGTGTTGTGAATTGGTCTACCAATTGGTGGTGTACTGTTCGCACCCTTCTGTATTAAGGCAAACGTAGAATAAGTGGTATCTTCCGAAGGGCCATACAAGTTAAATACCTGTTGTATGTGAGCTTGCTGGTAAAGTTTCTGCACGAGTTGATTTTGCAGTGGTTCTCCCGCAATATTCACAGTTTGCACAGAAGCGGGAATATGATCTGTTTGGAGTAACTGTGCAATGACACTGGGGACAGTATTAATTAAAGTGACACCACAGGTTGCAGGGAGATTGCTGATATATAGTGCATTCTCGATTAAAATCACCTTGCCACCACAAGACAAAGGCACAAACATCTCGAATACCGACAAGTCAAAACAAATAGAGGTGGATGCTAAAACTCCCGCCCTTGCTTCTCGGCTAAAGGTTTTGTCTGACCAATCTAACATGGCCACGGTGCTGGCGTGTTGAATCATTACACCTTTGGGTTTGCCTGTGGAACCAGAGGTATAGATAATGTAGGCGAGGTTCTCGGTTGTGACTTCCGTGACTAGATTTTCCTGGTTGTGTTGGCTGATGTGATGCCAATCAGTATCTAAACAGATTACCTTGGCTTGGTGTGGGGGCATTGCTGCCAAGAGTGATGCTTGAGTGAGTAAGACTGGTGCTTGTGTGTCTTCTAGGATATAGGCGATGCGTTCACTAGGATAGTTGGGGTCGAGGGGGATATATGCACCACCCGCTTTCAGGATGGCGAGTAGTCCAATGATCATATCTAAAGAACGCTCTACACAAATTCCCACCAACACCTCTGGTTTAACTCCCAGCGATCGCAAATAATGGGCTAATTGGTTGGCTTTGGTGTTTAATTGTTGGTAAGTTAATTGCTGATTTGCAAATTCTACGGCTACTGCATTTGGTGTTTTATTTACCTGTTGTTCAAATAATTGATGAATACATAGATGTTGTGGATAGGCAACGGCGGTATCATTCCACTCCCGCAGTAATTGATGCTGCTCAGATTTATTCAACAATGGTAACTCTGACAAACGCTGCTGTGGATTTGCCACAATTCCTGTCAACAACGTTTGCAAATGACTTGCCATTCGGCAAATCGTACTTTCTTTAAATAAATCAGTGTTGTACTCTAAACTCGCAACTAACCCTGCATCGGTTTCTGTGACATAAAGAGTTAAATCAAACTTGGCACTATCACTGCTGCTGTCTTCCGGCGTTAAAGTCAAACCCGGCAATTTTAATGCAGACATCGGCGCATTTTGCAAGACAAACATCACCTGAAACAGTGGCGTATGGCTTAAATCGCGCTGGGGTTGCAATTGCTCAACCAACAACTCAAACGGTACATCCTGATGTGCGTAAGCGCCTAATGCCATTTCTCGCACTTGTTTGAGCAGTTCCACAAAGCTGGGATTTCCCTCTAAGTTAGTTCGCAGGACTAGAGTATTGACAAAAAAGCCAATTAACCCTTCTATTTCGGCTCGGTTGCGGTTAGCGATGGGCGAACCAACCACAATATCTTTCTGCCCGGTGTAACGCCATAGCAAGATTTGGAAACTTGCCAACAAGGTCATAAATAAAGTACTGCCCTGCTGCTGGCTGAATTTCTGAAGGGCTGTTGATAGTTCTGTTGATAATTCAAATGAGTAGGTTGCACCCTGAAAGGTCTGGATTGCTGGTCTGGGATAATCGGTGGGTAATTCTAAAACTGTGGGGGCGTTTGCTAATTGCTTGCGCCAATAAGATATTTGGGTTTCCAGGACTTGTCCTTGTAACCATTGTCTTTGCCACGCGGCAAAATCTACATATTGTATTGGTAGGGCAGGTAATGGTGAGGGTTGTCCATCACAAAAAGCTGGATAAAGGGCGGCTAATTCTTGTACCAATATGCCAATTGACCAAGCGTCAGAGACAATATGGTGCATTGTCACTAAAACAATATGTTCTTGTTCACTCAGACGTAAGAGTTTGACTCTGAGGAGATGGTCGCGGCTGATGTCAAAGGGTTGTTGTGCTTCTAAGTCAGCGAGGTGTTGGATTTTGGCTGCTTGTTGACTTGTTTCCAGGTCGCTGAGATCGATGGTGGATAAGCTGAGGGGCTTTTCTGGTGCGATCGCAGCTACAACTTGTCCGGCGGTGGTGACAAAATTGGTTCGCAGTGCTTCATGACGGGTGACAATTTCGCTGAAACTTTGGGCTAAGGCGGCGACATTTAACTGTCCTTGTAGCCGCACTGCTGCTGGGATATTGTAGAATGGGCTACTTGGTTCTAGTTGGGATAAAAACCACAGCCTTTGTTGGGCAAATGATAAAGGTAATTGTGGCGATCGCGCTATCTTTTCAATCTTAGTCGTGGCAATTGTGAAATCTGCCTGAATTGCTTTTTCAATTTCTTTAGCTAACCCGGCGATGGTGGGTTTTTCAAATAAATAACGTAAAGGTAACTCGATTTGAAAAACTTGGCGAATTTGGGAAATCACACGGGTGGCGATTAAAGAATGTCCACCTAATTCAAAGAAATTCTGATCAATCCCGACTTTATCTATACCCAATATTTCCGCCCAAATCCCGGCTAATAAATTTTCTATGGGTGTGGCTGGAGTCAGACTGGACGCTGATCCTGGTGTAAATTCCGGTGGTTTGAGTGCTTTGCGGTCAACTTTACCATTGGGTGTTAATGGTAGTGCTTCCAAAGTCACAAAAGCTGCTGGCATCATGTAGTTAGGCAACTTAGCTGCTAACAAATCCCGCAGTTCCGCAGGTGTAAAAGTTTGCCCTGTGCGCGGAACTATATAAGCAACGATTCGTTGAGTATCGGTGGCGGAACCATGAACCGTCACCACAGTTTCTCTGACGGCTGGGTGTTGGCTGATGACAGCAGCAATTTCTCCCAATTCAATGCGGAAACCCCTGATTTTGACTTGATGATCAATGCGTCCCAGGTATTCAATGTCTCCGTTAGGTAAGTATCGCGCCAAGTCTCCGGTTTTATACAGACGTGCGGCTGTTTCGCTAAAAGGATTGGGGATAAATTTTTCGGCTGTTAAATCTGGACGCTGGAAATAACCCCTCGCCAGTCCCAAGCCACCAATGCACAACTCCCCAGCTACACCCACAGGCATTAGTTGGTGATTTTTGTCGAGGATATAAAGCTGGGTGTTGGCAATGGGAGAACTAATGGGTACGGTGTGATCAACGGTTTTTACCTGACAAGCGGCTGACCAAATTGTGGTTTCTGTGGGGCCGTACATATTCCATAAACACCGACACCTCTCTAGCAACTGATTGGCTAATTGTTCTGGTAAAGCTTCGCCACCACAGAGAATTTTTAATTGATGATTACCACTCCAACCTGCGGCTAACAGTAATTGCCATGTGGCTGGTGTGGCTTGCATAACTGTAGCTTGACACTCAGCGATTTTTGCCGCCAACTGCACACCATCGGAGATAATTTCTTGACTGGCAATTACCAACCTTGCGCCGACAATTATAGGTAAAAATAATTCTAAGGCGGCAATATCAAAAGAGTAGGTGGTAACTGCCAGTAATGTATCTTCAGCAGTTAAGCCGGGGGCTTGCTGCATAGAGTACAAAAAGTTACTTAAGGCAAGATGGGGAATTTGTACACCTTTGGGTTTACCCGTGGAACCAGAGGTATAAATCACATAAGCGAGGTTCTCAGTCGTGACTTCCGTTACCAGATTGTCGGCGCTGTGTTGGCTGATGTGATGCCAGTCAGTATCTAAACAGATTACCTTGGCTTGGTGTGGGGGCATGACTGCCAGAAGTGCAGTTTGGGTGAGTAAGACTGGGGCTTGTGTGTCTTCCAGGATAAAGGCGATACGTTCACTAGGATAGTTGGGGTCGAGGGGGATATATGCGCCACCCGCTTTCAGGATGGCGAGTAGTCCAATAATCATATCTAAAGAACGCTCTACACAAATCCCCACCAATACCTCTGGTTTTACTCCTAGCGATCGCAAATAATCAGCTAATTGGTTGGCTTTGGTGTTTAATTGTTGATAAGTTAATTGCTGATTTGCAAATTCTACGGCGACTGCATTTGGTGTTTTTGCTACCTGTTGTTCAAATAATTCATGGATACATTTATCTAGAGCATAATTAGTTGCGGTATTATTCCATACTTGGAGGATTTGCTGATTTTCTTGTGTGGTCAGCATTGGTAGTTCCCGCAATTTTGCTTCGGGATTGGCAATAAAACCCGCTAATAAAGTTTTTAAATGCTCTAATATGCGGCTCATACTAGAGCTTTCAAATTGAAGATTATTATAGGAAATATATAAATTTAATGATTCTGAATTTGGTACTACCTTCACAGTTAGGGGGTAGTTTGTCCAGTCAAATAATGATTTAGAATCGATGACTCCGATATCTTCAAGAATCGATGCTTGATTGTAATCTACTAATTCATTATCAAAAACTAAAATACTATCAAATAGTGGTAGACCAGGTGAAATCTGACTCCATTGTTGAATTTTGGATAATGGGCTGTATTCATACTCCCGCATCTGCACTTCTTCAGTTTGCAGTTGTTTCAGCCAAGAAGTGAGGACAGCATTATGGTCTACTTCTACTCGTAGTGGGAGTGTGTTGATAAACAGCCCAATCATCGATTCCGCATCAGCTAACGCCGTTGGTCTACCTGAAGATGTTGAGCCAAAAACCACATCTGACTCTTGACTATAACGGCTCAAAAGTAAAGCCCAAGCACCTTTAATGATGATATTTAAAGTTAGTTGATACTTGCGGGCAAAAGCTTTGAGGTCAGTTGCCATAGTTGCTGACAACTGTAATTCTTGTCTGTGATAATCTGTGGCTTGGTCAGCAAAATTAGCTGCATTTTTCCCAATCAGAATTGGTGTTGGGACTGTAAATCCTTGGAGTTTCTGCCGCCAAAAAGATTCGGCTTTCTTATGGTCTTGTTGTTGTAACCAAGTAATATATTCTTTGTAGGGGTGGGGGCGTTCTAAATATAAATCTTGCCCTTGACAAAAGGCATAATAAAACTCATAAAATTCCTTCCAAAGCCAGCTTACAGACCAGCCCTCCATTAAGATGTGATGAAAGCTAAACACAAATTGATAATTGTCTTTAGCCATCTGAATTAATGTCAGGCGAATTAAAGGGGCTTGCCCTAATTCAAAACCGCGATCGCCATCGGCTATTAAAAAATCTGCAAACTGCTTTTGTTGTGCTTCTAATGATAAATGTTGCCAATCTTGAAATTCCCAAGGTAAATCTACTTGCTTATATACCACTTGATATGGTTTATCCAGATTCTCCCAATAAAACGCTGTGCGTAAAATTGGGTGACGGTCTACAACTCGCTGCCAAGCTTTTTGGAAAACTGGTATATTAATTGGCGTTTGCAAAGTAAAATAATTCTGCTCAAAATACACCACCGAATCAGGTGCAGCCAACTTGTGAAACAGCATCCCCTGTTGCATCGGAGAAAGTTCGTAAATATCTTCAATATTGTTGGGTTTCATGAGAAATTTCTCCTGCTTATTGACTGATTTGAGCTAACAATTTACTTAAATTTTCTTGATTGATATTTGCAGCCGCAAAATCAGAGGGGGTATAGTCTCCAGCTTCGGGAGACTGACAATGGCTGATCAAAGATTTGAGGGCTTGAATAAAATTGCGCGATAATTTTTCGACTGTCTGGGGCTGATGAATATTCCGGCTGTAGTTGAAATATAGTTGTAATTTGCCTTCAGTAATTGCCGCATTAATTTGGAAGAGATAAGGGCGAATTGCTTTTGGACTGGCTGTTGAACCGAGTGCTTCTTCTGTCCATTTAAACAAGGAATCTTGCGGCAAACTTTTACTCAGTTGACCAAGGTAGAGAAACATTACCTCAGCTTGGGGAAGAGACTGGAATTTTTCAATTATTACCGGGTCAGGGCTGAGGTAGCGTAACACTCCGTAGTCAATACCATTACTCGAAGCATGACGCACTTGTTCTTTCACGGCTTTGAGTGCATCCCCAGGAGTAACTGTTTTGTCTAAATCTAACAGCACAGGGTAAGTAGTCGTAATCCACCCCACTGTTCTGGAGATATCGACATCATCAATTCCACCTGTACTCACTTCCCGTCCATTTTCATCAAGATTAATTAGGAGTAAGTTTTGCTTTGTCCATTGTTTAAAAGCTTGTACCAGTGCAGTCAGCAAAACTTCTTGTGTATTCATCCGATACACTCCCGGAACTTCCTGAAGCAGCAGTTGAGTTTCGCTTTCATTCAACGCAACTGAGATAACTTGCGCTTCGGAAGCTACAGTGTTGATGCCGTCAGGATAGTCTAAGGGTAAAGTGGCAACTTGCTGATAACGTCCGCTTAACCAGTGTTGTTGCTGTTGTTGTAACTGTTCTGATGCGGCATATTTCTGGAGACGCAACGACCACTGCTGATAAGAAGTTGTCTTTTCGGGGAGTTGAATAAGCTGTCCTTGACTCAACTGCTGATAACCAGTCTGGAGATCCTCTAATAAAATGCGCCAAGAACCAGGATCAGTCCCCAAGTGGTGAATCACAATTAATAAACGACTGTTTTGCTGCACACCCATATCAAACAAGGCAAACCGGACAATTGGCCCTGTGATTAAATTCAAACTGGCTTGAATTTGGGCGGCGGCTACTTCTAAAGCTGATTGTTGGGCGGTGGATGACAAAGCTGACAAATCAATATATGTCAACGGGACATATTCTTCAGGTGCGGCGTTGACCTGTTCCCATCCCGACTCAGAACGGGTAAACCGCAGACGCAGGGCATCGTGATGTATTAATAGTTGCTTTAAGGTTTGCTCTAAAATATCTAAATTCAGAGGTTTTACTACCTCTAACAACACCGCTTGGTTCCAGTGATGGGTTTCTGGTTGATTCAAGGCAAAGAACTGGTGTTGAGCCGGGGTGAGGGGGACTGAACCTGTAATTACACCTTGTTCAGCTTGGACAACTTGGGTTTTAGTGATTACCTGTGCTAATTTGGCGATCGTTTGATGTTCAAATAATTGCTGGGGTGTGAGTCGAAACCCGGCTTTATTGGCTCTGGCGCTGACTTGAATCCCTAGTACGGAATCTCCACCCAACTCAAAAAAGCTGTCTTCTACACCTACGGAAGCAATACCCAGGAGTTCTTGCCAAATATTGGCAATGATTTGTTCTACTTCCGTTCTAGGGGCGACATAATCATTATCTAAATTAGGTCTGACATAGCCAGTGATACTGGTTTTTGGCGCAGTTTGAGTTTCGTCTATTGTGTTTTGTGTTTCTCCAGGGGCGCAACGCAAAACCAAATTAGCGGTTGGATGGGCATCAACCCAGTAACGCTGACGTTCAAATGGATAGGTTGGTAAAGGAATACGTTGTTGTGGTGCATCGTTATAAAAACTCGACCAATCTACAGTAATCCCAGCTTGCCACAGACGACCCAATGTATTTAATAAATAGGCGACATCTGACTGCTGCTCGTAGGAATAACGCAAGCTGGGAAACATCAAGGATTTATCGAGACATTGGGATGCAAAACTAATTAATGCTTGACCAGGGCCGACCTCTAATAAAATTGGATGATCTTTTTGTGATAATTGTTGGACTCCATCGGCAAAGCGCACTGTTTGGCAAAGGTGCTGCACCCAGTAGGTGGGGTCTGTGGCTTGTTCGGCAGTAATCCAAGTGCCGGTGACGTTAGAAATATAAGGAATTTTGGGGGATTTGAGGCTAAATTGATTAACTAAATTGTGAAAAGTTGCTGCGATCGCTTCCATCATTACAGAATGAAAAGCATGGGAAGTTTGTAACCGCTTACCTATTAAACCGCGATCGCTCAATTTTTGTTCTAATTCTGCAACGGCATCGGGGAAACCTGCAACCACACATAATGATTCGCTGTTAATCGCCGACAGGGAAATCTTCTCATTCAAGCAAGGCTGGATTTCTGATTCGGAAAGCGGCACAGCCAGCATTGCCCCTGCTGGCAACTCGTCAATCATCTGCGCCCTTCTGGCGACTAAGGTTAAAGCATCTGTTAAAGAAAAAACCTCCGCTAGAGTGGCGGCGACATATTCACCAATGCTGTAACCAATCATCGCCGTCGGGCGAATTCCCCAAGATATCCACAACTGAGCCAACGCATATTCAATCACAAACATGGCTGGTTGCGTCAACACAGTTTGGTTCAGCTTTTGCGTAGCAACATCAGTTGATGGCTCACCCCGTCCCAGCATTTTCCGCAAATCTAGACCTGTTTGGGTTTGCTGCTTACCATTTTGATGATTTCGGTTGGGATATAAAACATCTCGCAAATCTAAACCCAGCACGGGCTGAAGCAGTTCACAACATTCATCCACACAGCCGCGAAATGTTGACTCAGTTTGGTAAAGTTCCAAAGCCATATCAACGTAATGAGTTCCCAGCCCAGAAAACATAAAAGCAACTGGACGTGGTTGAGTTTTGTGAGCGACTGGCGGGGAATTTTGCAGCGCCTTGAGTGCATCGGCAATATCTCGACAAACCACCGCACGCCGATAGTCAAAAGTTCTGCGTCCAAAGAGCAATGTGTAAGCCGCATCCGCCAGATTTAAATCAGGATGTGCTTGCAAATAATCAGTTAAATTTGTGGTTGCTTTTTCTAGTGCCGATGCTGTTTTGGTAGATAGAAGCAACAATTGATACTTTCTCCCCTGCTCCCTGTCCCCTTCCCACACAGGCGCTTCTTCGAGAATTACATGGGCATTAGTTCCCCCCAACCCAAAGGAACTAACTCCCGCACGCCGGGGAAGATGATTGGTTTGCCATTCTGTAAGTTTGGTATTGACGTAGAAAGGACTATTGGCAAAGTCAATTTCCGGGTTAGGGGCAGAATAATGCAAGCTTGGGGGTATTTGCTTGTGCTTCAGGGCGAGGACAGTTTTGATTAACCCCGTCACACCTGCGGCTGTGTCTAAATGTCCAACGTTGGTTTTGACGGAACCAATGGCACAGAAGTTTGTTTTTTGGGTGCTACTGCGGAAAGCTTGGGTGAGGGCGGCCATTTCAATGGGGTCGCCTAAAGCGGTAGCTGTACCGTGAGTTTCAATGTAGGTGATAGTTTCTGCTTCGACTTCAGCGACGATTTGGGCAGTTTTAATCACCTTAGCTTGGGTATCGATGCGGGGTGCTGTGTAGCTGACTTTGAACGCCCCATCATTATTAATTGCTGAACCTTTGATGATGGCATGAATTGTATCGCGATCGCTCAACGCATCTTCCAATCGCTTTAACACCACAATTCCCACACCCTCACCACCTACAGATCCCTGGGCATCAGCATCAAAAGCACGGCAATGTCCATCAGGGGATAATATCCCTCCTTCTGTATATAAATATCCTGCTTTTCTGTCAGCATGGATGGCGACACCACCAGCCAAAGCCATATCACACTCACCATTGAGTAAGCTTTGACAAGCCAAATGAACAGCTACCAATGAAGTTGAACAAGCGGTTTGAACTGCGTAACTAGGCCCTTCTAAGTTGAGTTTGTAAGAAACACGAGTAGTTAAAAAATCTTTATTCCCAGCTAACATAAGTTGCTGTGGATCAACAGCACCAATAAGATTTTGATTTAAATAAATATTTAGTAAGTAGGTGTTCATTCCAGAACCAGCATAAACACCAATCGCACCTGGATAATTTTGGGAATCATACCCAGCATTTTCTAAAGCTGACCAAGCACATTCAAGAAATACTCGGTGTTGAGGATCAGTAATTGTAGCTTCTCTAGGATTAAAGCCAAAAAACTCGGCATCAAAATATTCTGCGTCTTCTAATATTGCTTGGGCTTTAACATAATTAGGGTCATTTAATAAAGATGAATTTATTCCGGACGCCAAGAGTTCTTCATCAGTAAAAAATGCAATTGTTTCCTTGCCTTGCTGAAGATTTTGCCAAAACTCATCAATATCTTTGGCTCCCGGAAATCGCCCCGATAAGCCGATAATTGCTATTTCTGATCCATTTAATGATGTACTAATACCCATAATTTTAAATAGTAAAAAAATTAATCACACAATAACTCTCTAAAACTCTCTTTTCTTAACTCTATAAAACTCTCTTTCCTTCGTGTCCTTTGCGCCCTTTGCGGTTCGTTTCTTAAAATTCTTCTTCATACATGACTGGTATTAAATATTTTGGATAGATTTAATTTTTTGTAAACGTTTTCTTTGTTGAGCCTTGCCATCGGCAACTTTCTCAATAACAACCTCTGAAATCTCAGCAGTTATGTTTTCCGGCTCAACTTGCGTTAAATAATTAGCTAAAGAGTTAATTGTGGGATATCTAAATAAATCAAGAACCGCTAAATTTTTAGTAAATTTCTCCCGTAATTTGCTATGCACTTGCACCAACAGCAATGAATGACCACCAAGTTCAAAGAAATTATCATGAATACCCACATTTTCTAATTGCAAGACCGTTTGCCAAATTTGGGCAATAGTTTGTTCAACTTCAGTTTGCGGTGGTTGATAAGCATCAGCTAATTCGGGGCGGTTTGTATCAGGTGCGGGTAAAGCTCGGCGGTCAACTTTACCATTCGCAGTCAGGGGCAATGCTTCTAATAAAACAAAAGCCACGGGAATCATGTAGCTGGGTAATTTTGATTCTAAAAAACTACGTAGCTCTGAAATGCTTAATGTTTGGGCTGCTTGCGGAACTAGATAGGCAACTATTCGTTGTGCATTAACCACCACTACAGTTTCTCGTACTCCGGGATATTGAGCGATCGCCGCTTCTATTTCTCCTAGTTCAATGCGGAAACCCCGCAGTTTCACTTGATAGTCAATCCGACCAATATATTCTATTTCTCCGTTAGGAAGATAACGGGCTAAATCACCTGTTTTGTAAAGACGGCTGGCTGTGGTAGTGAAGGGATTGGGAATAAATTTCTCGGCGGTTAATTCAGGACGGTTTAAATAACCCCGACCAACACCTACACCACCAATATAAACTTCTCCTGGTACACCCACAGGCACAGGATGAAGATATTTGTCAAGGAGATAAATTTGAATATTGGCAATTGGGCGACCAATAGGTACTGTCTTTTGGTTGTTTAAATGATTTTGGCATTGCCAAAAGGTGACATCGACAGCCGCTTCTGTTGGGCCATAAAGATTATGTAATTGGGCATCAAGTCGCTGAAAAAAGCGTTGTTGCAGTTCAATTGGTAATGCTTCTCCACTGGCGATTACCCGCACCAAAGACTGACATTTTTCGACTGCTGCTGCTTCGAGAAAAACTTGCAGCATTGATGGTACAAAATGCAAGGTCGTAATTTGCTGCTGGATAATCAAGTTAACCAGATAGTTGGGATCTTTATGTCCTTCTGGTTGAGCGATGACTAACCGCGCCCCAGTAATCAAAGGCCAGAAAAATTCCCAAACAGAGACATCAAAACTAAAGGGCGTTTTTTGTAAAACTCGATCGGCGGCGGTGAGTTGATAAGCATCCTGCATCCACAGTAAGCGATTGCAGATGCCGCGATGGGTGTTCATTGCACCCTTTGGTTTTCCTGTGGAACCAGAAGTATAGATGACGTAGGCGAGATGATCTTCTGTAATGTGAGTAACAGGATTTGTGCCGTGGCGATCGCTAATTAATTCCCAATCACTATCCAGACAAATAACCTGCGCTGACTGATTTGGTAGCGTTGCAACTAATTTCTGTTGGGTTAATAAAACCTTTGGTTGAGCATCTTCTAGCATATAAGCCAAGCGTTCTTGGGGATAGCTAGGGTCTAGGGGTATGTATGCACCACCAGCTTTGAGGATGGCTAATAACCCAATGACCATCAATAGCGATCGCTCTACATAAATCCCTACTAATACTTCTGGTTTTACGCCAAAAGTTTGTAAGTAATCTGCTAATTGATTAGCTTTGGTGTTGAGTTCGCGGTAAGTTAGTTGCTCATCTTCAAATACAACTGCTACTGCATCGGGTGTTTTCTCGACTTGCACTTGAAATAATTCATGAAGACATTGCTGTTGGGGATACTGAACTTGAGTATTATTCCACTCCACTAGCAACTGATGTCGTTCCCATTCTGTTAACAGCGACAACTCACCCAGGCTTTGCTGGGGATTGTTGACCATACCTGCTAGTAAAGTCTGCAAATGTCCTAGCATCCGGTGAATCGTGTCACCATCAAAGCGATCGCCGCTAGTAATTTTCAGCCACAACTCGTCACCTGGAATCACGGTCAGGGCAATGGGATAATTAGTCTTTTCAAAGCTATGAACATCTTTGATATCTAAATTTATGTCCCTTTGCCGTACAGACGCATCCATAGCATAGTTCTCAAAAATGACTATACTCTCGAATAAAGATAAACCTTTAGGAACTTCACTCCATCCTTGGACTTTGACTAACGGACAATACTCGTATTGACTTGCCTCAATTAGTTGGTCTTGGCTTTTTAACAGCCAAGGTACAAGCAATGCTTCGGGAGATATTTGGACTCGAATTGGTACTGTGTTGATAAATAGCCCTACCATAGACTCGGCTTGCGCTAAAGTCGGAGGACGACCAGAAGTTACTGCCCCAAACACTACGTCTTCTTGACCGCTATAACGGCTCAATAGCAAAGCCCAAGCTCCTTGTACTAGAGTATTCAGCGTTAGCTGATATTGCTTTGCTAGAGATTTTAATGCGGCGGTTGCAGCTACAGACAGCTTTAATTCTGCCTCGTGATAGCTATCTGTTGGAGTCAGTAAGCCATTTCCTGGACTCACTGATAGCTGTGTGGGAGTGGTAAAACCTTGCAGCGTCTGTCGCCAAAAAGTTTCAGCCTCAGATAAATTTTGTTGCTGTAGCCAGACAATATAATCTCGATAAGGGCGAATATTTTCCAAGTACACCTGTCGCTCGTGGCTAAAAGCCTTGTAACAAGACAGGACTTCTTGAAAAACTGTCGCTAAAGACCAGCCATCTAACAACAGATGGTGATGACTCCAGGTAAAGTTATAGGCAGTCGGCGACAGTTGAATTAGTGTGAAGCGCATCAATGGTGCTTGCTTGAGATTAAAACCACAAGAGCGATCGCTTTGAAAAAACAATTCTAATTCTTGTTGTTGTGCTTCCGAAGAGAGATGCTGCCAATCATACTCTTGCCACGGTAGATTTACTTGTCGATGTACAATTTGTACTGGTTCTTTTAAGCCTTCCCAAACAAAGCAGGTTCTCAAAATTGCATGTCGTTCTACAACATATTGCCATGCACGATGGAACAAGGTAACATTCAGTTTTCCTTGGAGATTCCAGCTAAATTGTTCAAAATAGACCCCAGACTTAGGAGTAGCAAGACTGTGGAACAGAATACCTTGCTGCATGGGCGAGAGGGGATAAAAATCTTCAATGTTTTTATTTTTCACACCCATATCAAATATCTCCTATAGCTGCTGTAATGGCATCAAGATCACTTTGATCCCATTGGCTTTGCTGAAACTCAGCGAAATCAGCAGGGGTAAATCCACCTGCATCAACAGACTCGCAGTGAGCAATGAGCGATCGCACTACCTCAATCAAGTTTTCTGCTAGTTTCTCAATTGTGGTTTGTCGATGCAACTTGCTACTGTAAGACCAACTCATTTCCAGATGTCCCTGATAAATCCCAGCATTAATTTCTAGTAAGTGAGTCCGTTGATTTCGCCCACTGTGAGTAGCACCAACCGATTCTGGCGCAAAACTAAATAAAGATGATTCGGCTAAAATGCGATCGAACTGTCCTAAATAGTTAAAAATAACTTCAGCCTTTGAGGCAGAAAACTGTGCGGCTAGTTCTTGATTTTGACTCAGATAACGTAGTAATCCATAGCCAATACCTCGATTCGGAATGGCTCTTAGTTGCTCTTTAATTGACTGCAAAGCTTTGCCTAAATCTTGGCTATTTTCCAGATTTAAATGTACAGGAAAAATCGTGGTGAACCAACCCACCGTTCTCGATAAATCCACATCTTCAAAAATTTCTTCTCGTCCATGTCCTTCCAAGTCAATTAATAAAGAATTTTTTCCCGTCCACTGATTAAAAGTTAGTATAAGTGCTGTTAACAATACATCATTAATTTGTGTCCGATAAGCTGCTGGTACTTGGTGCAGCAAACTTTGGGTTTCGGCTGCTGACAGGGATACTGATACAGTCGATGTGGTTGCTTCTAGATTATCTCCATCGCCAAAATCTCTTGGTATAGGCGTAACCGATTGATGTTGGGTTGTTAACCAGAAGTCTATTTCTTCTAGTAAAGCTGAAGATTGTGCATATTTTTGGAGATAGCTAGACCATTGTTGATAAGAAGTTGTTTTGGGTGGCAGATTGATTACTTTGCCTTGAATTATTTGCTGGTAAACTGTTTGCAAATCTTCAATTAAAATTCGCCAAGACACACCATCAACGGCTAAGTGGTGAATAATCCACAGCAACCGTTGAGGTTGATTATCTCCCAAGTTAAACAAAGCAACTCGGAATAATGGCCCCTGTGAAAGATTTAGACTAGCTTGCAGTTGATCGGTGGCTGCTGCTATTGCTGGCGATCGCTGATTTTCGGGTAGTGCTGCAAAATCAAAGTATGTCAACGGTATCGCAGGATCTGGACTAACAATCAGTGCTTGAGTACTAAACTCCTGCTGTCTAAAACGTAAACGTAAAACATCATGATGTTTGTCTAAAAACTGGATGGTTTTCTCTAAGATTACAGGGTCAATTTTTTGTTTGCTTTCTAAGCATACTGCTTGATTCCAATGGTGTGGTTCTGGTTGCTTTTGGTCAAAAAACCAACGCTGAATGGGTATCAATTTTAGCGTTCCTGTTAACACTCCTTGTTCAGCTAGAATTTTATCTTTTGTACCAATTACTGTTACTATTTGAGCAATAGTTTGGTACTGAAACATCTGTTTAGGAGTTAATTGCAGACCCAAACGGTTGGCTTTAGATACTACTTGCAGACTCAGAATCGAATCTCCACCTAGTTCAAAAAAGTTATCGTTGATGCCTATATTTTCTAAACCTAATACTTCTGACCAAAGGACAGCTAATTGCTTTTCAATAATTGTTTGTGGTGCAACAAAAGTTTCTGCGAGTTCTGGACGCACTATATCAGCTGCTGGAAGTGCCTTGCGGTCAATCTTACCATTGGGTGTTAATGGTAGTGCCTCTAAGATTACAAAAGCTGCTGGCACCATGTAATTGGGGAGCTTTGATTCTAAAAAGTTGCGTAGCTCAGGAATTGCCAGTGTTTGCTGTGTTTGCGGCACTAGATAGGCAATTATTTTTGATTCTTGACTAACTACAACTACAGTTTCACGCACCGTCGGGTATTGGCTGATGATGGCTTCAATTTCGCCCAATTCAATGCGGAAACCACGAATCTTGACTTGGTTGTCAATGCGCCCAATGTATTCAATCTCTCCATTGGGCAAATAGCGGGCTAAATCCCCTGTTTTATATAATCGTTCTCCTGGGACATGAGTGTAGGGATGAGGAATAAATCTCTCCGCCGTGAGTTCTAATTTATTGAGATAACCACGGGCTAAACCAGCCCCACCCAGGTACAACATTCCTGGTACACCGATAGGTACTGGTTGTAAATTTTCATCTAACAGATAAGTTTGGGTGTTGTGAATTGGTCTACCAATTGGTGGTGTACTGTTCGCACCCTTCTGTATTAAGGCAAACGTAGAATAAGTGGTATCTTCCGAAGGGCCATACAAGTTAAATACCTGTTGTATGTGAGCTTGCTGGTAAAGTTTCTGCACGAGTTGATTTTGCAGTGGTTCTCCCGCAATATTCACAGTTTGCACAGAAGCGGGAATATGATCTGTTTGGAGTAACTGTGCAATGACACTGGGGACAGTATTAATTAAAGTGACACCACAGGTTGCAGGGAGATTGCTGATATATAGTGCATTCTCGATTAAAATCACCTTGCCACCACAAGACAAAGGCACAAACATCTCGAATACCGACAAGTCAAAACAAATAGAGGTGGATGCTAAAACTCCCGCCCTTGCTTCTCGGCTAAAGGTTTTGTCTGACCAATCTAACATGGCCACGGTGCTGGCGTGTTGAATCATTACACCTTTGGGTTTGCCTGTGGAACCAGAGGTATAGATAATGTAGGCGAGGTTCTCGGTTGTGACTTCCGTGACTAGATTTTCCTGGTTGTGTTGGCTGATGTGATGCCAATCAGTATCTAAACAGATTACCTTGGCTTGGTGTGGGGGCATTGCTGCCAGAAGTGCAGTTTGGGTGAGTAAGACTGGTGCTTGTGTGTCTTCCAGGATAAAGGCGATGCGTTCAGATGGATAGTTGGGGTCGAGGGGGATATATGCACCACCCGCTTTCAGGATGGCGAGTAACCCAATGATCATATCAAGCGATCGCTCCACGCAAATTCCCACCAATACCTCTGGTTTTACTCCCAGCGATCGCAGATAATAAGCTAATTGGTTGGCTTTGGTGTTTAATTGTTGGTAAGTTAATTGCTGATTTGCAAATTCTACGGCTACTGCATCGGGTGTTTTTGCTACCTGCTGTTCAAATAATTGATGAATACATTTATCCAAATCGTAATCAGTCGCTGTCTGATTCCATTTAACTAAAAGAGTCTGAAGTTCAATTTCTGTTAATAATGACAACTCTGATAAACGCTTCTCTGGAAAAGTAATAATATCCTGGAGCAAATTAGTAAAATGCCCTACCATTCTTTCAATAGTCGCAGCATCAAATAAATCTGTGTTGTACTCCCACCACCCCCAAATTTCTGGCTGGGAATCTACCACATACAGCGATAAATCAAATTTTGCTGTGCCATTATGGTTCTGAAGCCATTGGAGAGTCAGACCAGGTAATACTAAATCTTTTTTAGTATCTTCTTGAAAAGCAAAAGTTACTTGAAAAAGAGGGGTATGACTAAGATTTCGCTCAGGTTGTAGCTCTCCTACTAATTGCTCAAAAGGTAAATCTGCATGAGCATAAGCTCCTACACACACATCGCGCACTCTCTTGAGCAACTCCCTAAAGCTGGGGTTTCCAGAAATATCAGTACGCAGTACCAAGGTGTTGACAAAAAAACCGATTAATCCTTCAATATCAGCATGGTTGCGATTAGCAATTGGAGAACCAAGGCAAATGTCTTCTTGACTTGTATAACGGTATAATTGTGCTTGAAAAGCTGCTAACAAGGTCATAAATAATGTGACTCCTTGTTGCTTGCTTAAAGACCGCAAACCTTGGCTTAACTCTGATGATAGTTGAAAGTTTCTGGTTGTGCCGTTGAAACTTTGTACTGGAGGTCGCGGATGATCTATGGGCAAAGATAAAGTAGTGGAAGCATTTGCCAGTTGTTGCTGCCAATATGAAAGTTGGTTGGCTGTTCGTTCCGCTTGTAACTGTTGAAGCTGCCAGATAGAATAATCTGCATATTGAATTGGCAGTTCTGAAAGTGGGCAAGGTTGTTCTGCTGAAAAAGCTTTGTAAATGACTGCTAATTCCTGGTTTAGTACTTGTATTGACAACCCATCACAAATAATGTGATGAATGACCAATAAAAGCAAATATTCCTGTTCCCGCGTTTGCAATAACATAACGCGCAGTAAGGGACAAACTGCTAGGTTAAAAGGTGCTTGAGCAATTTCATGAGTTAGGCGCTCAACTTCTGCATTCTGTAATGCTGGCGGTAAGTGGCTCAAGTTTACCACTGGTAACTTGATAGTCACAGAGGAATGAATTACTTGAACTGGTTGCTCGTCTATGGTTGTAAAAGAAGTACGCAGAGATTCATGACGGTTAATAATTTCATTAAAACTTTTTTCTAAAATGGCAAGATTGAGATTACCTGTTAATTTTATAGATACAAATTCGTTATAAACATAACTTTGGGGTTCCAATTGTTGCAGAACCCATAATCGCTGTTGGGGTGCGGACAAAGGAATTGAACTTCGCTCGGTACGACGAGGAATAGTTGTTTTTTGATTACTAACATGACGCTCACCCCGTAAGCGTTTTTCTAAAATGGCTTGTTTCGCGGGTGAGAGATGAGAACGACGTTGAATAATTTCATGATTTTTACTGTCCATATTATTTAGTAATAAATTAGTCAATTACTTGAAAATTTACGTACGCAGGCACAGGTTGGATGCGAGTTAAGTCGTTTTCTAAAATTAATGAATTGCCACTTTGATCAATTTCTTTAAAACCTGCAAATTTATAAGATATATACATCATGCGATTCCGGTCATTTGGGACAAACTCTGCTAAAAGACGGACATGATTAGTTTGAGCCAGACTCATAATATGATTCATCATGATTGTCCCCACTCCCCGCGACATCACCCGACAAGACATTAACAAAAGCTTGATTGTCCATATCTGTGTTTGGCATTCAATAAGAGCCAAGCCTATTTTTCCATAGCTACCATATTTATCTTCCAGACTAGCAATGAGCAATTTATGATTTTTGCTGGTGCGAAAATGATTCAGTTCATCGTAGGAATAGGTATAACCAGTTGTATTCAATTGGTTAGTTCTGAGCGTTAATTCTTCTGCACGCTGTAAATCTGCTTCTTGAGCAGTAGAAATGGTAAAATTCATCTGGAGAGTAGCTAAAAACTCATCTGCTGTCCCGACAAATTCTTGCTCTGCATTGTGTCGTTCAATATCGCTCAAATACATCAATCTTCTAAGGCGTGAATCTTCGGTAATAAACCGGGGATTCATCACAGGCATATCTAAAATATTGCTGATTTCATCTGCATTGATACAAAGAACTTCAGGTAAGGAAAACTTGACTTCTTCTAACTCAAATAACTGGTCATCAATAAAGGCGATCGCATCTAGCCCAATATTGAGTAAACTAGCAATTTGTTTAACTGAATCAGCCTTAGAATTCCAATTAATTTGGGGATATAAAAAGTATTTTTGTAACCCAAATTCTGTTAATTTTTTGATTGCTGTATGATATTCATTCTTACTAGCTATAGATTGTAATATACCACGTTTATCTAAAGTTTCCATCAAACTTGCAATATTTTCACGCAGAGAAACTTGATTATCTTCTAGCAAAATTCCATGCCATAGGGTATTATCTAAATCCCAAACGACACATTTAATTACTTTTTTATCTTTTTGTTTACTATTTAAATTTAGCTCTTGAATACTAACCATAGATTAATTTCTCTCTGCTAATTGCTTATCTAAACCAGTAGCTACGTTTGCAAATAAATAATCTTGATAACCAGACTCAGCAATTGTAATTTCTTGAATTTGAGTACTACCTTCAATAATTTCCATAATTTTCGAGTCGCGTAAATACCTCTCCACAGGGTACTCATTACTACAACCATTCCCGCCATGAAGCTGCACAGCATCATTAGCTATTTTGGTAGCAACTGTAGATGCAAAATACTTGGCAATAGAAGTCTCAATAATAGAGTTGGGGTCGTTAATATCTTTGAGATAACCAGCTTGATAACATAACAACCTCGCTGCTTTGGTGTTAGCTATCATCTGCGTAATTTTTTGCCGAATTAATTGATGTTCTTTGAGATACACACCAAACTGTTTACGTTCATTTGTATATTTGATGCAAGCTTCTAAACAAGCTTGAGCAATACCAACACATCCTGCTGCCACACTATATCTACCATAATCAAGAGCAGAAGCAGCAATATAAGCAAACCCAAAACCTAATCTACCAACTAAGTTTTCTCGCGGAATTTGACAGTTATGAAAATATAATTCTGCTGACATTGAAGCCCTCACACCTAAAATGCCAGACATGGGCTTCACTGTAAAACCTGGGCTATTTTTTTCTACTAAAAAAGCCGTCGGTTTACCTTCACATTGAGCAAAAACTAAATAGATATCTGCTATTTGTCCGTAGGTAATCCATTTTTTCTGCCCATTTAAAACATAAGCATCACCAACTAATACTGCTGTGGTTTCTACACTTTTCGCATCGCTACCAACATTCGGTTCACTTAAAGCAAAAGCCGCGATAATTTCTCCAGATGCCAGTTTTGGCAGCCAATATTCTTTTTGAGATTTATTACCCCATTTACACACAGCATGAGCAACCATGTTATGAACTGTCAACAAACTTCTAATAGAAGAACATCCCCGCCCAATTTCTTCATTGAGAATGCCATAGGTAATCATATCCATTGCCTGACCACCATATTCTTGGGGTAAGATAGCACCAAGAAAACCGCGTTGAGCAATTTTTTTAATTAATTCTGGTGGCGTAAATTCTTGTCTATCCCATTTACCAGCATCAGGACAAATTTCTTGGTTAACAAAAGCTCTAAATTCAGCTTGAGCGTTTTTTTGTTGAGTAGATAGTTCTAGTTTCATCATAAATTCATTGTGCGAGAACAGCAGTTTTGCGTTCTACTAAATTGGCGATAGAGTTGATGGTGCGGAAATTTTCAAACTCTAAGTCTTCGTTCTCAACTGCAATCTGAAATTCCTGCTCAACAAATAAAACCAGCTGCATCGCAAACATCGAATTCACAAAACCGAGAGCGAAAATATCTTCGTCTGGTTGTAAGTCATGATTGCCGAAAAATTTTGACAAGAAGGTTTTAATTCTAGCTTGCACTTCTTTCATAAGTCTTGAAATTCCTAGTTATTGATATACGTAAAAACCTTGACCATTTTTTCTGCCATATAACCCTGCATCCACCATTTTTTTCAGTAAAGGGCATGGTCGATACTTGCTATCATTAAAGTTTTCATACAAAACTTCGATAGAAAATAAAATGGTATCTAGTCCAATTAAATCTGCGGTTTCTAAAGGCCCCATTTTGTGACCAAAACAGCTTTTAAAGATTTTGTCTACATCTTCTGCTGTTGCTACTTGGTCTTGCAACAGAAACACAGCTTCGTTAATGGTTAGCATCAACACGCGGTTAGAAACAAAACCCGGTGAGTCGTTAACAATGACGCATTCTTTCCCCATCTGAGTCAGCATTTGTTTTGCTGTTGCAATTGTTGACTCCGAGGTATGATATCCCCGAATCATCTCTACCATTGGCTTCATTGGTACAGGATTCATAAAGTGAATACCCAGGACTTGATCAGGGCGTTTGGTAAGTGAAGCTAGGCGAGTAATGGGGATTGCTGATGTGTTAGCCGCAAATATACAATGTGGTGGACAAATAGCATCTAATTGTGGATATATCCCTTTTTTAATATCCCATTTTTCGGTGACATTTTCAACTACAAAATCAGCATTTTCTAAAAGTTTATAGCTAGTAGAAAACTCGATTTTCTCTAGAATACTATCTGGTGTTTTTAGATTGTCGCTTTTCTTGAAAAAACTTTGTAAGCGGATATTATTTCTGATTTCGTATTTAGCTTTATCAAGAATATCTTCAGAAATATCTATCAAAATCACTTGATGGTCTGTTTGTGCGAGGTTTTGTGCAACCCCGATACCCATCACGCCTGCACCAACAACGCCTACTGTTTGAATTTTCATAATTTATCTTAGCCTCCTTCTACGCTCTAAACATAAATATGTGAAACTAGCTTTTCGGCTTCTTCTTCGGTCAGTTCTGACAATTCTTTGATCAGGATGTCTTCAATCAGTAAAGCTAATTCTGCCACCGTTGGCGCTTCAAAAATATGGCGTAATGATAGTTCAACTTGAAAATCTTGACGCAACTGAGAAACTATTTGGGTTGCAATTAAGGAGTGTCCGCCTAAATCAAAAAAGTTATCATCAACGCCGACTTGATCAATACCTAATAATTCTTGCCAAATCTCAGCAATCTTTTGCTCAACAGCACTACTGGGCTCAAGATAAACAGTTTCTAAAATTGGTCTTGGGTGCGATGTTTGAGATTGAGGAGATTGTTCGGAATTTTTTAAGAAAAGTGGTACGGCAAAAGCTTGATGTTCTGCAATGACAGTTTGGAGATTTTTTGTTGATACAATTACTTGAGGTAAATTTTGAGATAATATTCGCTCAAAGGCATCTATACCTTCTGCAAAAGATATACCATATTTTTGTCTTGTTTGCTTAATTTCAGCTTGCATATTAGGGGCAAATGCTAACAAAGATTTTTGCCAACTATCCCATTCCCACCAATCCCAATTAATTGAGATTGTCGGTATTTGGTGTTGATAAAAATTGTAGTGGGCAAACCCATCTAGAAAGGTATTAGCTGCACAATAATCTACTTGTCCTAAGCCGCCTGTGATTGCAGTAGTAGAAGAAAATAAGACCAGGAAGTCTAAATTAATGTTTTGCAAAACAGTATTTAAAACTATTGTGCCTTGGAGTTTAGGTTGAAAAACTTGTGCGGCTAATTCAGGTGTTTTGAGTTGAATAATACCTGCACCTGGAGTTCCGGCTGCATGAATTACGCCATGAATCTTACCAAAGCGATCGCATACCTGATTAATCGCACTCTGCATTTGTTCTAGGTTAGCAACATCGGCTTTCAGCACTAAAACCTCTGCACCTAACTCTTCTAGAAGCTGGAGTTTTTTGATTTTGGTTTTGAGTAAATCATCTTGCTCTTGGCTGGATAGCAATTCCTCCCACTCGACTTTTTTTGGTAATTCCGAACGTCCAATCAGGACTAATTTTGCTTGTACAGTCTTGGCTAAATATTCCGCGATCGCTAGGCCAATTCCGCCTAATCCACCTGTGATTACATATACTCCTTCTTTTCTGAATTTGTTGTTAGTACTTGTTTGGCTGGCGATGGGTAAGGGTTCAAAACACTGTATCCATCTTTGATTTCCTCGATATGCAATGACTTGCTCAGATGATAATGTCTGAAGTTCTCTACAAAGATTGTCTATCAACTGTTGCCATTGCTTTGTATCAACCTGGGGAATGGTAATATCGATGCTGCGGCAGGATATGTGGGCATATTCTTGCGGAATAACTGTACATAGCCCCAGGATGGTTGCCTTTTCTGGACATAAATATGCTTCATCAACTACCTGTTGCATGTTGTTAGAAACAACATTAATTTCCACAGATTTGGTAAGATTTTGTTCTCCCAATGCTTGGATGAGAAAGAGCAAGCTCCAAAAACTGATATCTTGAGTAGCTGCAAAATTTTCTAGATCCGATATTTGACTATTATATGATGTAATGTTCCACAGATGAGTAATTTTCTGTGGTACTTGACCTAAATTGTGGAGCTGTTTGATTAAGGTATCATAGTCATTTTTGCTTTGGGGATTAATCGTATATTCCCCATATCCAATTTGACTAAATGCTTCGCCAATTTTGACAGTGATGACATTTTTACGCTCATTTTTCAAGCGTTCTACAAGTTGATTACCAATACCGCAAGCATCAAGAAATACTAACCAATAATTGCTTGAATCGATTGGTTTTGCTTGTTCCAACGATACAAGTAAAGCCGAACGTTTCCAAGAAGGAATGTTAAACCAGTTGGTAACATCCAGCTTTTCTGTTGATAATGCTGGAGATTTATCTGAAGAACTCGTTGGTTTTTGTGGCTCTAACCAGTAGCGTTGACGTTCAAAAGGATAGGTTGGTAAAGGAAGACGATAACGACGCTCATCACGATAAAATCCTGACCAATCTATTTCTACTCCGGCTGACCACAACCTACCTATTGTTCTTAACAAGAATACTAAGTCTGGTTTTTGATCGTAAGCATATCTCAGGGAGGGTAAGATGATCTGATTGACTTCGGGATTGGTTTCGAGACATTGAAGGGCGAAACTATTTAAAGTCTGTCCTGGCCCTACTTCCAATAAAATGGGATTATTTTGGTTCCACAGTTCTTGGATACCCGGAGCAAATAACACAGGTTGACACAGGTGTTGAACCCAATAATCGGGATTTGTGGCTGCTGCTGCTGTGATCCAAGTTCCTGTGACGTTGGATATGTAAGGAATTTTTGGGGCTTGGAGTTTAAAGCTGTTGACTAACTCACGTAACTCAGAAATCGCACCCTCCATCATGGGAGAGTGAAAAGCGTGAGAAGTTTCTAGGCGACGACAAGCTAAACCTCGTTCAGTTAACTGTTGTTCCAGAGCTTCTACAGCGTTAGTTGCACCTGCAACTACACACATAGATTTGCCGTTAACCGCAGACAAGGAGATTTGATCATTTAGCAAGGGGGATATTTCTGCTTCTGAAAGTGGAACAGCGAGCATTGCTCCACCCGGTAATTTTTGAATTATCCGCGCTCTTGCAGCAATCAGTTTTAAACCTTCTTCTAGAGATAAAACCCCTGCTACAGTGGCTGCTACATACTCACCAATGCTGTAACCGATCATTGTTTGGGGACGAATCCCCCAGGAGATCAATAGCTGTGCTAAAGCATATTCAATGACAAAAACTGCTGGTTGGGCTAGTTCAGTTTGATGGAGTAAGGAAGGTTGTTCCTGATTTCGCCCCAACATTTTCCGCAAATCGAAACCTTGAGATTCTAGATTTAATTTTTGGTTTTCTGGGGTTTGTGGTGAATGTCTACTTGGATAAAGAATATCGCGTAAATCTTGATTCAAAAGCGGTTGCAGAAACTCGCAACAGTAATCAACTTGCTGGCGAAAGATAGATTCAACTTGATAAAGTTCCCAACCCATGTTGACATATTGAGTACCCAGACCAGGGAACATAAAAGCTATGGACTGTTGTTGTATTGCTGGGATACTGCTCAGTACTTTTTGAGAGTTTTCTAGTGCTGCGATCGCATCTGCAATATCTCGACACACCACAGCACGCCGATGTTCAAAAGTTCTGCGTCCAACTTGTAATGTGTAAGCCACATCAGCCAAGTTTAAATCAGGATGTGCTTGCAGATAATCTGCTAAATTTGTGGTTGCCTTTTCTAGTGCTGATGCTGTTTTAGCAGACAGAACCAACAATTGATACTTTCTCCCCTGCTCCCTGCCCCCTACTCCTTGTTCTTCCCATACTGGTGCTGCTTCTAAAATGACGTGGGCGTTGGTACCACCGATACCCAAAGAACTCACACCAGCACGACGAGGGGTATGAGTATTTTGCCAATCTGTCAGCTTGGTATTGACATAAAAAGGACTGTTGGCAAAATCAATATTTGGATTGGGTTCGGCAAAATGTAAGCTAGGCGGTATTTGTTGATGTTTGAGCGCCAAAGCAGTTTTGATTAAACTTGTCACCCCAGCAGCTGCATCCAAATGACCAATATTGGTTTTGACGGAACCGATCGCACAAAATTGCTTTTTATCAGTATTTTCACGGAAGACGCTGGTTAATGCCGAAATTTCAATCGGATCTCCTAAGACGGTTCCGCTACCGTGGGTTTCAATATAGCTAATGGTTTCCGGCGGCACATCTGCTAAACTTAGTGCTTCGGCAATAACTTGAGCTTGTCCGTTGACACTGGGTGCTGTGTAACTGATTTTACCTGAACCATCATTATTGATAGCACTACCTTTAATGACAGCATAGATATGATCACCATCGGCGATCGCTTCAGTTAACCGCTTTAAAACCACAATTCCCACGCCATTGCCAATAATCGTACCTCTAGCTTGAGCATCAAAGGCGCGACAGTGACCGTCAGGCGATAAAACACCACCTTCTTGATACAAGTACCCGGTTTTTTGGAGAATATTAATTGAAACTCCCCCAGCTAAAGCCATATCGCATTGATAATTTAATAAGCTTTGGCAAGCGAGAGAAATTGCAACTAAGGAAGTAGAACAAGCAGTCTGTACTGTAAGGCTGGGGCCTGTAAGATTTAATTTATAGGAAACACGAGTAGCGAGGAAATCTTTATCGTTACCAATTCCCCTTTGAAAAAGACTTGCTAATCCTGTGCGCTCGTTATTTAAATCTAAAGATAAATAATTATTTGAACTCGCACCTGCATAAACTCCGATACGACTTTCACAACGTTGAGAGTCATAGCCGGCATTTTCTAATGCTTCCCAGGCACATTCTAAAAATAACCGATGCTGTGGATCTGTAATTTCTGCTTCTTTAGGATTAAAACCAAAAAATCCAGCATCAAATAAATCTATATTTGCTAATATCCCCAGACTTTTCACATAATGGGGATGATTCACTAATTCTGGCTCAATTCCCGCCGTAATTAATTCTGTATCAGTAAAGGTAGAAATTGATTCGACACCAGAGCATAAATTTTCCCAAAATTCTGGAATATCATTAGCACCGGGGAAACGCCCCGACATCCCAATAATTGCGATCGCTTCGATGACATCTTGTAATTCTGTACTATCCATCACTCCTATCTTAACCTCATTAATTACACATTTTATTAGCGCAGGTTGCTGGCTAATACTGCTCTACTCAACCAAGGAAATTCCCATAAAAATCCGAAAATATTGACTTGTCGTATGTAATTGTTTCAGCTTCCTGTCCACATAGTTTTAATGAGGGTTATTTCTCGGTTTTATTTGCGTAAATTACGAGTTTGTTTTTTCCTGTTTAAAGCCGATTTCTGTTTTTCAGAACGGTTGCGAATTTCTTGAAAAGACTGTTGTTCTTGCTGTTCTTGACTAAGATGTTTGGCTAACAAACTAATACTAGGATATTGAAACATTTCTACTACTGAGATATCACGTTGTAGTTTTTCTCGTAATTGGGCGTTTACCTGAGAAATCAACAAAGAATGTCCGCCCAAATCGAAAAAGTTATCGTTAATACTAACTTTTTCGATACCTAGTACTGTTTGCCATGTATCAGCAATGGTCTGCTGTAGCTCTGTTTCAGGTGCTACATAGAGGTTGTTTTGGGTAGCGTAACTTTCTGGCAATGGTAAGACGCGACGATTGACTTTGCCATTTGGGGTTAAAGGTAGTGCATCTAAGAAGATAAAAGCACTTGGCACCATGTACTCAGGTAGTTTTTCTTTGAGAAAATCTCGGAGTTGAGGTACTCGTTCACGCGCTAAGTTTCCTTGCCACGGAGTGTTAGCGTAATTGTGCCAAGGACGAGATGAAGGAGGTACAGCAGCAGGTAAACATAAACACTCAGCAGCATCAGGTGTAGATCGCTTAAATATCACATCATAGCGATCGCCCGCACCAGTGTTTGACCAGGTAATTTGGACTGAATAAGGGAGGTCTTTTTCTAATGCCCAGAAGTCTTCTGGCTCTACGCCTCGATCTTCAAGATATCTGAACAACTGCTTGATCTCACCTACAGTTTCTGGTTTTTCACTATTTGCCAACCACTGCACGAGCTGAACATCTGCGATCGTGCGGGCATTCGGTACACCGGTAATACCTAAAAATTGGGGTGCAGTTTCTTCTAGAATACAGCGAACGGAAGAAAGGGTTAGCTCTTGTTTGTGCCAATCTAGCCAGGATATCTCCGCCGTCGAAGTTGGTTGATCGTCCACATGAAGAATCACATCGTAACGAAATTTAGTTAATTCATTGTGAGAACAACCACGCTCTAGCAAAATGTCAACATGACTGATTTTAGGTAAATGCTGTTTGAGGGCTATGAAGAAAGCGGGGTCGATGACTAATTGTTTCTCTTCAAACAACTGTTTCTGCACACGCTGTTGTAAGGCCTCCTTAGAAAGATTGTCTGGAGATCGATAAAGTTGAACTGAGGCATGGAAGGCTTCTAAGAGGGGCAGACTGCGAACATCTCCCAGGAAAATGAAGCCACCTGGTTCTACAGCTTTGACTGCCTTCTCCAAAACCTGGAGCAAATAGTCAATGCTTGGGAAGTACTGAGCCACAGAGACAATTAACACGCCATCAAAGCTATTCTCTGCCACATCATCAAAATCTAAAGCACTTCTTTGACTGAGTGTGACTCCTGCTAATGGCTGCTCTAGGGTGTCTAACTGTTGTTGGAGAATTTGCAGGGCATTTTGTGAGGGGTCTGTTGCCCAGTATTGCTGACAATGGGGGGAAATGCTGAAAAGCATTAGTCCGCTACCACCACAACCGATTTCTAAAACCCGGTTGGGCTGTAAACCTAAGATGCGCCCGGTGGTTTGCTTCATCCACTCATGCACTTGTTCATCTGGAATAGATGCTCCTGTGTAGCTGCTTTCCCAACCTTTGATATAAAAACCAGAGTTTTGAGAAGTATCAAACTTTTTATAGAGACTATCAAAGACAGTTTGCCACTGCAAGGTTTGTTGAGTGTCTAAGGCTTCTACTTTTTCTGGGTGATACTGTCCGACAACATAAGCAATCAATCGCTGATGATCTGAGCGATCGCAATGAGCAACAACTACCGCTTCTCGAACACCTGGGTGTTGATTTAGTAAAGTTTCTATTTCTCCTAATTCAATGCGGAATCCTCGAATCTTGACTTGATGATCAATACGTCCGAGAAATTCTAGGTTGCCATCAGGCAAGTAGCGAACTAAATCGCCTGTTTTGTAAAGACGCTCTCCAGGTTTTGAATTGTAAGGATTAGGAATAAACTTTTCTGCTGTTAAGTCTGGTCGCTTCAGGTAGCCTCTAGCGACACCGACACCTCCAATATATAATTCGCCAGGAGTTCCTACAGGCACTAGTTGTAGATTGGAGTCAAGGATGTAAGTTTGAACTTGAGGAATAGCTTTGCCAATTGGCACTTCGCCCAGTGTTGGTACTGATAAGTCACAAAGTGTTGCCACAATAGTTGTCTCTGTAGGGCCGTAGCTATTGAGAAGACGTACTTTTTGACCAATAGTCTGCTGCCAAGTTGTCAAGTGCTTTCTGTTGGCTTTTTCGCCACCAATAATCACTAATCTCAGAGAATCAGGAATTGCCAAATTTGCTGTTGCTAATTCAGCAGTAACTTGATGCCAAAAAGCGGTAGGTAAATCCAGAACAGTGACTCTGTAATCGCGGCATTGCTGTAAAAATTGCGGTATTGAACTTAACATTTCCTCTGTCCGCAATATGAGACTAGCACCGCAAACTAGACAGGGAAATATTTCTTCCGCCGCAGTATCAAAACTGATGGAGGCAAATTGCAAAATGCGATCGCTCGACTTTATCCCCAATTCTATACATGCAATATTGATATAATTACTTAAAGCATGATGCTGAATCATTACCCCTTTGGGTGTTCCCGTGGAACCAGATGTATAAATTACATAAGCGAGGTTCTCCGGTTGTGTCTGATGAATTGGGTTTTCTTGGCTTTCACGCGAAATAACTTCCCAATCTGTGTCTAAGCAAATGACTTGAGCTTGATGTTCGGGGAGTTTCTCAGCTTGTGTTGACGTAGTAAGTAAAACTGACACCTGGGCATCTTTTAACATCAAAGCGAGGCGTTCTTGGGGATAAGCCGGATCGAGAGGTAAATATGCACCTCCAGCTTTGAGAATCGCCAACAGTCCAACCACCATCTCTAAAGAGCGTTCTATGCAAATTCCTACTAAAACTTCTGCTCTAACTCCCAGGGTTTTGAGGTAATTTGCTAATTGATTTGAACGCTGATTTAACTCTCTGTAAGTTAGAGACTGATTTTCAAAGATGACTGCAATTGCATCTGGTGTTCGTTCTACCTGGGCTGCAAATTGTTGATGAATGCACTGTTGAGGTTGGTAATTGGAGATTTGGGATTTATTTGTACTAAATTCTAGTAACTCCTGACGATCTGCCTCGCTCAAAAGTGGTAAATTAGATAGCCGAGTTTGAGGTTCAGCAGCAATCCCTGACAGTAAATTCTCAAAGTGTCTCAGCATTTTCGCGATTGTCGCAGCATCAAATAGGTCAGTATTGTAATGGAAGGATGCCGCCACTGCTTGATGTGTAATATCAATAGAAAGACTCAAATCAAACTGTGCTGTTTTGGTGTCGATTTTGACCCAACTTACCGCCAAACCAGGCATTTCTGGTAAATTGGAGTAATCTTGGATATTAAACATGACTTGAAACAGTGGTGTGCGACTGGTGTCGCGTTCTGGTTGCACTGCTTCTACTAGTTGGTCAAAGGGTAAATCCTGGTGTGTATAGGCTTCTAAAGCTACCTTTTTAACTCGCTTCAGTAACTCGTCAAAAGTTGGATCGCCACTCAGGTCTGTACGTAGCACCAAAGTATTGACAAAAAAGCCAATTAACCCTTTAATTTCATCACGATTACGGTTAGCAATTGGTGAACCGACAGCAATATCATCTTGTCCGGTGTAGCGGTAGAGGAAAGTTTGAAATGCTGCCAATAGCAACATATATAAAGTTACACCCTTTTGATGGGCGATCGCCTTGAGTCTATTGATCAGTACTTCAGACAATTCGAGGGATTGTTGAGCGCCATTTGAGGTTTGTACCGTCGGTCTTGGTCGGTCAGTGGGTAATTGTAATGCTGCTGGTATATCTTGCAGTTGTTTCTTCCAATAAGAAAGTTGAGTTTGCAGAATTTCTCCTTGCAACCATTGTCTCTGCCAATGGGCAAAATCTTTGTATTGGATAGAAATTTCTGGTAAAGATGAAGCAGTTCCAGTTAAGAATGCTTTGTACAGTGATGCTATCTCTTGTAAAAAGACTTCACTAGACCAACCATCAGAGATGATGTGGTGCATTTCCAGCAACAGAATATGCTCTTGTGGTGCAAGGCGCAAAAGTTCAGCACGTAATAATGGCCCCTTGATCAAATCAAAAGGTTGCTGACTTTGCTCAGTCAAGAATTGCTGGACTGAGGATGCAATATTCTTTTGATCATCAATTACTGATAAGAATAATTTGAGGGAAGGAGTAATAATTTGTACTGGCTGTCCGTTGACAACAGTCAACGTGGTTCTGAGAGCTTCGTGTCGTCGGACAATTTCGTTTAAACTTTGCTCTAACAAGATGATGTCAAGCTCACCTTGGAGATTTACAGCTAAGGAAATATTGTAAGCTGGGTTCCCTGGTTGCAATCGGTCGAGGAACCATAATCTTTGCTGTGCAAAAGACAAAGGATAAACTTCGGCTTGTGGGATTGGGTTTAGACGTACAGCAGGAATAAAAGCGGCTGCTGTTATTTGGGTGAGGATTTTAGTCGCCAGCGATCGCGGACTCATCCCTGCAAACAAGTCTGCAATGGATATTTCTACTTCTAAGTCAACCTCAACCCGATTTTTCAACTCAAATACTTTTAAAGAATCTAGTCCGAGGGTGCTTAATGGTGCTTGGAGAGGAATATTATCAGGTGCGATCGCTAAAACATTGGCTATTTGTACAATTAAATATTGTTCTAAAACTGTCTGACGTTCTGGTGTAGCCAGTGTCAACAGTTGAGAATGCTGTAATTGAATTGACTCTTGAATAATATCACTAGCTTTTAAAATATTGCTGGCAACTATATTCAGTTCACCATTCTCAAACTGTACGCGAGTTGCGCGGCGTTGAATCTTACCACTGGAAGTTTTGCAAATTGTCCCTGGTTTAATTAAAACAACTGCATAAACTTGTACTTCATGTTCTTCCGTCACCGCTTGACGAATTGCATTAATTACTGTTTCTAAATTTGGTTTAGCGCGAAACTCTAATTCTTGGACAACTACTAGCTTTTCTTCGTTGTTAACTAAAACTGTAAATGCGGCATTCGCACCAGGACGCAAGGATGAATGACTGCGTTCAGCCGTTAATTCTATATCTTGGGGGTACAGGTTGCGACCACGAATAATAATTAAATCTTTCGCTCTCCCTGTAATAAATAATTCTCCATCTTGCAAAAAGCCTAAATCTCCTGTCCGCAGGAATGGCCCTTCGCCGGTATCTGCTAAATAAGCTCCGAATGTTTCTGCGGTTTCTGCTGGACGATGCCAATATCCTTGACCAACACTCAATCCAGCTACCCAAATTTCCCCAATTTCATCAGGTTGGCAACTCTTGAGTGTGTCTGGATTAGTAATTACTACTTTCTGGTCAGGAATAATTTGACCACAACTAACAAAGTAAGATGTATCATCTCCCCCAACCACCGATGACTCGACAACTTGATGAGATGCTAATGCAGATTTCTGCAATGCTTTGATTTTTGGTGGCGCAGCCTTCTGTACACCAGCCACCATCAAAGTTGTTTCCGCCATCCCATAACAAGGATAAAACGCTTCTTTGCGGAAGCCACACTCTGCAAAAGCTTCTGCAAATCGCTCTAATGTATCATAACGAATCGGTTCCGCACCATTAAAGGCTACACTCCAACTACTCAAATCAAGAGTTGCTTTTTGTTCAGGTGTGATTTTCTGCACACATAAATCATAAGCAAAATTCGGGCCGCCACTGGTTGTCCCGCGATAGTGAGAAATCGCCTGTAACCAACGATAAGGACGTTGGAGAAAAGCCGCAGGCGGCATAATAATGCAAGGGAAACCGCCATACAAAGGTTGCAATATCCCACCAATTAGACCCATATCATGGTACATCGGTAGCCAAGTCACAAACTTACTAGCTGACGAATGCTCCATAAATTGGCGAGTTGTTTGAGCATTGTGCAGTAAGTTTCCATGACTAATCATCACACCCTTGGGTGTTCCCGTTGAGCCAGAGGTATATTGCAGAAACGCTAAACTATCTTGATCAATATGAGGTTGTTGCCAGTTGTCTTCTATTCCTGGGGTAATATTATCTGTTGTCAGCCATTGCAACGATCCCAAATCAGTCCTTTGGCTGATTAAAGACTGCACTGTTGGGAGTATATCTGTTGTTGTCAGCGCGATCGCGGCTTGTGCATCTTGAGCGATCGCCTGGATTCTCGGTGTGTTACGCTGATTTCTCGGAGGATAAGCAGTAACAGCCACAACTCCCGCATATAAACAACCGAAAAAAGCAATTAAAAAATCTAGTCCCGCCGGATAAAGCAGTAAAGCACGTTCTCCCACTAAACCCATTGCTTGCAATTGTGCAGCCGTTCGTCTAGCAAGTCTATCCAACTCTTGATAAGTTAGCCGCGCTTGTTCTGTTTCTCCATCTAGTAAAAAAGTGAAAATATCTTGATTTCCTTGGGTAGAACTTCTCCAACCCAACAGTTCAACAACTGTTCTACAGTTACTGAGGCTAAACTCATCGTTAGTGTCGCTTGTCGCAGAGAAGACATCGCTTGGTTGAAAGCTAGAAGAATATTGATTCATGTTTAGATGACTAGATGCACTTTAATGCACTACTTACTTTCTATCTAGACTCTATAAATCTGTTCAGATAAAAATAAGCAGTTAAGAACCAGCAGTAAAACTAGATTTACTGCTCAAAATCCTAGAGCGAATATCAGAGCGGTAATTTTATAACAACACGCAATCAATCACGGCGATATCCAACTCTGAGCAAACTACAAGCTTTAGCCAGGGTTAGCTCATTTTCTGGAATACCCGATTCAAGTTAACCCCACCTGGGAATCGTCCCATTTAGCACCCCCTAAGAACAGCGACCAACAACGGTTTTCGTGCAGAACATACTCCAAGCCTGAAACTCTGCAATTAACCCTAAGAATTTAACAGAGTTAGAGGAAAACATTCACCATGTTAGTTACAACTCTCAAGGGTTAAGTTGTTGCTTGAGTCAACCACTAACAGCACTCAAAGTATGATTCGCTAAGACTTCTTCTAAAAATAAGTCTCAATATTATTGAGATTTACTTTCACTTAACATCTATCAACTTAACGACAATTAATTGCTTTAGCAATAGGGTTGTTATATCAATTAATTATCAATAAACCCAAACAACATCATTTTTACCTATTTCAGACATCCCTGTGAGTAGCAGACTGAAAGCTTGACGATTCAGCAATTAGATGCGTAGTAAAATTCATTGCCTAGTCCACTATATATATTTATCCCAAGATTTTTGGTGGGTTGACAACTAATTAATACTCTCTAGAGACAGTAACTGTAGCAATTGTCATGGTTTAAATCTGTGTATCAAGCAAGCATACTACATCAGCATAAGTCCTGATTTGTAACCAGATAATAGACTGCTAATTGAAATAAATTCTCTACTATCTTGTGTTTTGTATTACTTCATACTATGATTAAACTCACTTAAGTTAGTTGACAATAACTGTCACTAGTTGCTGTTCGTCTTCGGTAACGAGCAGGTGATTTTATTAGGTATGAGGACGTAAATGAAAATAGACCAATTATTTCGCAGCCTTTTGCTGACAAGTGCGATTGTTTGTTTGATTGGCACTGCCGTTAAAGCCGAGGACGTAGAAGAAGATGGAAGAATCCAACCCTTAGCTCTCAAGGGAGAACAGTTGAGAGATGAAAAATTAACGAACAATATTCCCCAACTGAGCGAAATTAAACTACCTGGGACTAGCGCCTGGATGTTGGTACAAACACCAACCACCCCTACAAATCCAGAACCCAGCACTCAAGCTCAAGTTGTACCAATTACAGGAGTCAAAGCAACTCCCACAGATAAAGGTGTGGAGATCATTTTAGAGACTACTGCTGGAGAACAACTGCAAGTTGTCAATCGTAGTAGCGGTAATAATTTTATTGCAGATATTCCTAATGCTCAGTTGCGTTTAGCATCGGGAGACACTTTCACATTTCGCTCCGATAAACCTCTGACAGAAATTACAGAAATAACAGTTACAAATATTGATGCCAATACTGTGCGCGTGACTGTGGTGGGAGACAAAGCCGCGCCGACAGTTGAGTTGTTTGATGATAATACGGGTTTGATTTTTGCTGTAGCATCGACAACAACGGCAATGCAACCCAGCGAAACAAGGCCAGCGCCAGAACAGCCAGCCAGTGAAACACCATCAGAAACTCCTTCAGAAACTCCATCAGCGCCGCCGGATGAACCGATTGAGTTGGTAGTAACGGGAGAACAAGATAGATATCGTGTGCCGGAAGCGAGTACGGTGACGCGGACGGATACACCACTGCGAGATATTCCCCAATCGATTCAGATTATTCCGCAAGAAGTGTTGCGGGATCAACGGGCTGATACTTCTACTGCGCTTTTGAATGCTCCAAGTGTGCGTAACTCCGCACCTTCTAACTTTGACTCGTTAAGATTGCGAGTGCGAGGATTCTTGAGCCAACCTAATCTTGATGGCATTAGAGAAGGTACAACAAATGGTGTAGGCGCTAACATTGGGCCTGATCTGACAGGAATTGAAAGAATCGAAGTTTTGCAAGGGCCAAACTCGGTTTTATTCGGGACAACATCTCCAGGGGGAACAGTCAACTTTGTTTCAAAACAGCCTTTACCAGATCCTTACTATTTTGTTGAAGCAACTGTAGGTAGTTTTGACTTTTATCGTGGTGAGATTGATTTGTCTGGGCCATTGGATGAAGATAAGAAGGCTCTATATCGGCTGAACGCATCTTATCGCAATCAAGGGTTTTTCACTGACCGCAGCCAAACTAGAAACTTAGTAGTTGCGCCTGTTTTAAATCTGGCACTGGGTGAGAATACAAATTTGAGTATTCAAGCAACTTACAAGTATCTAGAGCAAGAAGACTACAATTTGGGCTTACCTGCGCGGGGAACAATCTTGGCAAATCCGAATGGTGATATATCCCGGAGCCTGATTACAAATGAAGGCGAACTGGATGTGACAAATGCCAGGATTGGATATCGCTTAGAGCATAAGTTTAATGAGAATTGGTCGATTAATAATACTTTTCGATATGGATACGTTAACTATGATGCTTCTGGGGTCAATATCGGAACTCGACTTTTAGCTGATAATCGGACACTCCTGAGAACATCCAACGATTTCAATGATCGGTATCGTGACTATAGGTTGACGACGAATGTAATTGGTAAGTTTGAGACTGGTTCAATCAAGCATCAATTACTATTTGGTGTCGATTTAGGCAGGCTAAACAATACCTTAAAATTTACAGGCAGATCAGGCGCTCCCATCGATATCTTTAATCCTGTTTACGGTCAAGCGCGTGGAGATGTGACATTTGAACTAGATACCAAGACGGTAACTGACGAGCTTGGGATTGTCTTACAAGATCAAGTAGCGATCGCAGACAATTTAAAGCTACTCGTAAGCGGCCGATTTGATGTCTTCACCCAAACTGACCAAGATTTTCTCGCTAATACAGAAACCAGTCAAACTGTCAGTGCTTGGAGTCCCCGTGTGGGCATTGTCTATCAGCCAATCCAGCCGATTTCTCTATATGCCAACTATAGTCGCTCCTTTGAACCAGCAATTGGTAGAGCCTTTGATGGTAGGGAATTTGAACCTACCAGGGGTACACAGTATGAGGTTGGGATCAAAGCAGATTTGAATAGTCGGCTTTCAACTACCCTAGCTTTTTATGACATTACCCAATCGAATGTTTTAACTGACGATCCCGATAATGTCGGCTTTTCGATTCAAACTGGAGAACAGCGCAGCCAAGGTCTAGAATTCAGCATTGCTGGGGAAATTTTACCGGGATGGAATGTCTTTGCTAGTTATGCCTACAACGATGCTCGTGTGACAGCAGATAATAGCATTCCTGTTGGCAATCGCGTACTTCAGACCACTCCTCATGCTGCTAGTTTATGGACAACCTACGAAATTCAACGAGGCAATTTGCAGGGTTTAGGCTTTGGCTTAGGATTGTTTTATGTGGGCGAGCGTGCGGGTGATACTGGGAATACATTTGAAGTCCCCAGCTATGTAACAACTAATGCTGCTGTCTTTTACAAACAAGACGGATTCCGTGCGGCAATCAATATTAGAAACCTCTTTGACGTAAACTATTTTGAAAATTCTTTCAATAGTTTACGAGTCTCCTATGGTGAGCCATTGACAGTTCAAGGAACTATTTCTTGGACTTTTTGATAATTGAATTTGTCAAAACTCAGGAGTCAGAATGTTGGGACATTGAGTCAAATTCTGCTCAATGCTGATTGTAATTCTGAATTCTGACTCCTGAATTTTAATTACTTCTGAAGATGTTTACTCATCTTGTGGTATTCAACGAAAATTTATGAAATTGATTTCACGTCACTTTATTGCCCTATTTTTATGCGGGATTTTGATATGTACACTGGTTTGGGCTGTTAGTCAAAGTGTCATTCCAAAAGTCAGCAATTCCAACTCTTTGCAAAAAAGTGTCCCATGTCGAGTAGTTCAGCATGTCAAGGGAGAAAGTTGTATTCCCCTCAACCCAAAACGAATTGTTACCTTAGATTTTAATAGTTTTGCTGCTGTTCTAGCTTTAGATGTCAAGCCGATCGCAACTTGGATCACCAATGAAATCGAGAGTGACTTTGATTACTTTCAAGGAAAAGCAGATGGAGTAGAAATCATCCGCAGTTCCAGTGGTCAAATTAATTTAGAAAAACTGCTCTTGCTACGTCCTGACTTAATTATAGTTGTGTCTCAACCATTCTTTAATAGAATTTATCAATATACTTCCAAAATTGCACCTACAGTAGTTTTACCTTGGATAGAAACTAAAGCCAATTGGCAACAACATATCCAAGATGTAGCAAATATTCTGCAAAAAACGCAGACAGCTACAGAATTGATGGGTGAATATAATCAACGGATTAATAACTTAAAGCAGATAATTAATCATGAGCAGCGAGAACTTCAGATATCATTTGCTTATGTGGCGGCTGGGCAATTAGTAATTACTCGGAAACAATCTTTTGCTGGCAAAATTTTGGCTGATATTGGCATATTAAATCCAATTTTTGCAGAATCAGGTGAATTTGATTTAGCCATCTCCGAGGAACTTTTACCTAAGATTGACAGTGATATTTTATTTATTGCGCCTCTACGCAAAGATGATAACTCTGTAATTCAGAAACTACAACAAAAACCTATATGGTCGAAACTCAAAGCTGTGCAGCAAAATCAAGTATATTTAGTAGATTTTTCTGTCTGGCGCGGATTAAATATTCTGGCTGCTTATGAGATACTTGATGAGCTTTATCAATATATCTTAAAAATGAGTAAATTTGCTTTATAAGATTTATTCTGTTATACCAATCCTATGTGATTTGTAAAAATTGAGAGGCTCAGATCCCCGACTTCTTTGAGAAGTCGGGGATCTCGTTGTTCACAAATGATTTAGGACTGCTATAGTGAATGTAAAAATTCAAGAGTCAGAATATTGAATGATTAGTTGGATTTTTATCAATCAATAAATTAACCCTACTGGATTACTTTTAAATTCTGAGTAATAATTCAGGATTCAGAAGGTTAAAGAATTAGGATAAGATTGGGTCAATGAATATCCTAGTTACATAACAGTCCTGATAAATTCTGAATTCTGACTCCTGGGTGCTGAATTCTTACAATTCTGATTCTGAATTTTTACAAACATATTAAACAGGTATTTCAATAATAAACTCAGTACCTTGACCAAGGATAGAATGACAACTTAATTTTCCTTTGTGAGTTTGTTCAACAATTTGTTTTGCTATCGCTAAACCTAAACCTGTACCTTTACCTACTGGTTTAGTAGTATATAAATGGTCAAATATTTTTTGTTTAACCGCTTCACTCATCCCTTTAGCATTATCAGCAATGGAGATTTTTACATAGTGATTATTGATTGATGTAGTAATTTTAATACTGTTGGGATTAGCTTGAATTTCTGCAAAACTTCGTCCTTGACTGGATTCATCTAAAGCATCAATGGCATTAGCCAATATATTCATAAATACCTGATTCAGTTGACCCGGAAAACATTCAACTTCAGGCAAATTATCATAGTTATTAATTACGATAATTGCCGGACGTTGTTCGTTTGATTTGAGGCGATGTTGGAGAATTAAAATAGTGCTATCAATGCCTTGGTGGATATTAAAAGATTGTTTGGTGTCGCTATCCGCACGCGAAAAAATTCGCAGACTTTGACTGATGGATGTAATGCGATCGCCTCCATCTTTCATCGCCCGAATGAGTTTGGGTAAATCTTCTCGGAGGTAATCTAAATCGACTGCTGTCAGTTCATCTTCAATTTCTGCACCAGGTTGGGGGAATGTCTGTGCATAGAGATCGATAATACCTAATAAGTCATTCAGATAATCTTGCACTGCATCGACATTGCCCACAATTGCGCTGATCGGATTATTAATTTCATGGGCTACCCCAGCGATGAGATTACCCAAGGCAGACATTTTTTCATTTTGAATCAGTTGCAGTTGAGATGCTTCTAGTTCTGCTGCTTTTTGGGTGACTTGGGCTGCAAGGTTTTTGGTGAGTTGAGATAGTTGCAAATGGGTACTAACTCTTGCCAAAACTTCTTTTTCATAGAAGGGTTTGACTATATAATCTACGGCTCCTAGTTCTAATGCCTTAACTTTGCTTTCACCGTCGGAAAGAGCAGTCATAAAAATGATTGGGATATGGCGGGTGCGCTCATTGGCTTTCAACCGTTGGCAAGTCTCAAAGCCATCGATTCCCGGCATCATCACATCTAGTAAGATCAAGTCAGGAAGACTGCGTTCGATTTGTTGGAGGGCGCGATCGCCACTGGTTGCTATAGCTATATCAAAGCCGGCATCGCCTAGAGTCTCGGAAACTACCTCTAGATTGGAGGGGGTATCATCAACAATTAAAACTAAACCAGTGATGGTAGATATTGGCGGTGTGTACATCATTTTGGAAGTTTGGACGTAAATATAGTCAGCCTTTAGTCACTGAAGTTGGGAAAGTTTTGATAACTCAAAGTCTGACAGCTCTGCTTTTAAGCAAGATACTGCTGAATGAATTGTTCCAGTTGTTCGCTTTGGAACTGTTTTGCCAGTTGAATAATCTTCTGGGTGAAGGGTTTGTATTGATGATTTTGTTGTTCCAGTTGTTCGGCTGCTGTAATCAGCTTTTTCAATCGCCCCTCCTGCACAAGTTCTAACCAAGCCTGGAGACTCTCTGGAGGAGGTGGAATGAGTTCTGTTGCTTGCTGTTCATCTGCCGATTGATTGGGGGTATCTTCAGTTTTCCAAGTGAGTTGCAAATGTTTTTCCAGCAATCTAAACAAATCATTGACTTGCACTGGTTTGGCAAGGAAATCATCGCCACCAGCATCAATACTCATTTGCTGATCGATTTGAGCAACGGAGGCGGAAGAGACAAGCACTTTGAGCAAACGCAGTTGTTCCTGTTCCCGAATCCGGCGCAGCAGTTCAAAACCATCCATTACAGGCATCACTAAGTCAGTAATAACAATATCAGGGAGATGTTGCTGGAGTTTGTCTAAAGCAGCTTGTCCGTGTTCGGCTTCGGTGATGATGAATCCTAGTGGCGTTAGCAGATTCATTAAAACGGCGCGATTTTCCCAGCGATCATCTACCACTAAAATATGCTGCTGTCGGCCTTCGTAGCCAATAATTTTACCTAGCGATGCTGTCTGCTGTTGACTCCAATCATTAGCTAAGGGTAGAACAATCTCAAAAGAAAATTCGCTACCCGCATCAAGCTGACTCTTGACTTTAATTTGTCCACCCATTAACTGTACAAGCTGTTGGCTAATGGCTAATCCCAGCCCTGTACCTTCGACTTTCCGCTTTTGATCTCCTACTTGTTCAAAGGTTTGGAAGAGTTTATTGATATCTGCGGTGGCAATCCCCACTCCAGTATCGACAATGCTAAAGCGCAGTTTAGTGCTATTGTCGGAATCTTGCCCAATGCGGTGAACTTGTAGCGTGACACTACCGCGATCGGTAAACTTAATGCCATTACCTAGTAAGTTAATCAAGACTTGGCGCAGGCGTTTTTCATCAGCACTAATACCCAAGGGTAAATCAGCATCCGGTTCGTAGTGAAACTCAATGCCTTTCTGCTGCGCCCGAATTTGGCAAATTTCCACCACACCTTGCAAAAAAGACGGCAAGTGAAAAGCTTGGGGCGCAAGTTCCAGTTTTCGTGCTTCGATTTTGGAAAGATCCAAAATATCGTTAATCAGTGTCAGCAAATGAGTCCCGCACTGGTGGATAATGTTGACTCCCTGACGTTCCTTTTCTGGTAAGGCTTTGGAACGTCCGAGAATTTGGGCATAGCCAAGAATCCCATTCAACGGCGTGCGGAGTTCATGACTCATGTTGGCAAGAAATTCACTTTTGGCATTGTTGGCACTGTCAGCAATTTCTTTGGCTGCATCGGCTAAGGCTTTTGATTGTTTGAGTTGGGCTTGTTCTGTAGATTGGACATAAACCAACACCCCAATTAATGCCCCTGCCAAGGCTAAGACTGCAAAAGCGATGATATCGAGGAGTTTTAGCTGAGATTCAATATTTTCGCGGGGAATTACCAGTGCTACCGACCAGTTAGCTTCTTTGAGGGGGAGAAACGCTACATATTTAACAGTTTTGTCGATGTTGACTAATTCTATACCTTGTTGGCGATTGACCATCTTTTTGGCGATCGCAGCTAAACCCGGATCTGTCGCATCAATCAATTTGATCCCTGGTTTTTCAATCGTAGTCATGAAGTCAGGGTTAGGATGGATGATCGCTTGTCCGGCAGAGTTGAGGGTAAAAGCATAGCTATTGTTGCCGTATTTGAGTTTTTCTGTGACATCCTTGATGCGATCGACAGCAACACTACCATGCACTACGCCGATGGGGGGACTCGATGGATTGCCATCTTTGCGGATAGGAACGGAGATAGGAACTGATGACACACCATTCGCTCTCGCAATCATGGGGTCGCCGACATGAACATAGCCAGCGATCGACCTTTGAAACCAGCGTCTATCTGTAACATTTGCCCGCTTACTATTGGGGACTGTACTCTCTCGCCATCCATCTGGTGTGGTTAAACCAAACAGGGAAAAATCCTCAAGTCGCTCGTCTTCCGCCTTTAAATATTTACTAGCGATCGACCAATCCACGGAGCGCACCTCATCCGTGTTCGCCAACATATCAACTCTCACCTTGAGAATTGCCAGCCAGTGATCAATTTCATCTCCACTTTGTTTCACCTCTGACAGCACTTGATTCTTGAGATTGCCGAGCATAACACTTCGCAGGGTTTGATAGCTAAAATAAGCACCAACAACTACAAATAAAGTAGTACCACCCACAATGACCTTAGCTAACAAGCTGCGCGAAGCTTTACCAGATTTGGCGCTGAGGGGCGAATCTCCGACAGGTTTTTTCCCTGATGAGGAAGATTCCCAGAACGATAAGACGGACATAGGCATCTGTAACAGATTCAAGATGGGTAATTTATGATACCCATTTGTGAAGCAAGATAACCAAGACCTTGCGGGGAGGAAAGTACGATAAGTAAGGAGTTATGAGTTATGAGTGGATTATTTTTTATTTTTCTTTCAATTTGTTGATTGAGGTTTTTAATATCTTAATAATTCTTTCATTCTCTTATATCAGATTTTTACATTTTGATTTTGGCAACAACTCAGATTTTATCCAATAAATGGTTTCATTTAAATTTTAAAAATATTCCAATACAGGAATTTCAATGATAAACTCTGCCCCCTCTCCTGGTGCGGAAATACAACTTAATTGACCGCCATGTTTTTCTACCACAATCGAATAACTAGTTGATAGCCCTAAACCTGTACCACGACCTACACATTTTGTCGTGAAGAATGGGTTAAATATTTGAGACTGTACAGACTTACTAATTCCTATCCCGTTGTCTTTAATCTTGATCACTGCCTTTTTGTCATTGATCAACTCAGTTTGGATGATAATTTGAGGATTGGGATTCATCTCTAGCGCATCAATGGCGTTATTAATGATATTCATTAACACTTGATTAAGAGCAGAAGCATAACAATTAACTAAAGGTAATTTCCCATATTTTTTAATTACTTGAATCTCTGGATGTTGGCTATTCATCTGAAATCTATGCTGTAAAATCAACAGCGTACTATCAATACCAGTGTGGATATCTACTGGTTTTATTTCTGCTTCATCCAAACGGGCAAAGTTTCGCAGTGACTGTACAATTTCACTAATACGGCTTGCTCCTATTTTCATGGATGACAGAAGATTCTGTAAATCTGGAATGAGAAACTCTAGTTCAACATCGGCGATTTTATTAGCAATCTCTGGCAATGGTTGGGGATAAAGTTGCTGATATAAGTTATTTAATTCAATTAAGGATTCTACATATTCACTGGCTGGTTGTAAGTTACCATAAATAAAGTTAACTGGATTATTAATTTCATGGGCAATTCCAGCAACTAATTGTCCTAAGCTAGACATTTTTTCAGCTTGAATGAGTTGGGATTGAGTTGAGTAAAGTTGATTGAGTGTTAATTCTAGCTGAGTAGCTTTGGCTGTTAATTCTTGGGTGCGTTCTGCTACTTTTTGTTCGAGATTGTGGGAATAATCTGCTAATTGACGATATAGGTTGGCGTTTTCTAGAGAAATTGCGGCTTGAGTGCAGAGTAAGTTGAGAATTTCAATGCGTTCGCTGGTAAATGCGCCCATTGTTAAGTTATTTTCTAAGTATAAAATGCCAATCAATTTGCCTTGTTTGAGGATTGGTGCACAGAAAATACTCTTGGGTGCATGGTGCAGAATATAAGGATCGGCAAGCAAAGTTGGCTCGACTATGGCATTGGCAATTACAGTGACAGCCAGCGTATTTTTCACCCGATTAATTAAAGTAACTGGGACTATTTTCTCAAAGGGTAAAGAGCGTAAAACAATGGCAGGTTTTTGAAATTGAGATAATGCTTCAATTACCCAAGAATCATCTTTTGGCATCAGTAATGCACATTTATCGGCTCCGGCATTTTCGAGGATTACTTGAAGTAAAGTTGAGAGTAATTTATCTAACTCAATTTCACTCGATAAAGATTGAAATGCTTTGAGAATAGTTGCTAAATCGAGGGCTTGTGAAAGGCTAGTATTGCTCAGAGAGGAACTTTGGATAGTGTGAGAGGAGATAGAAATGATTGTTTCTGTTGGTTTGAAAGTCGGTTGTTGTTTGTGCAGAATTGCTAGAAGTAGTTGGGGATAACGGGTTTCTAAATCGATAACTTTGGCTTTTGCACCCCACCGCGCATAACAGTAATAAGCCTCCATCATGTAGGTTTGGGCGATTTTTTCTTTGCCCCAATCAAGATAAAATTTGGCAGCTAATTCGTTGGCTAAGGCTTCTTCGTTGAGAAATTTGTGAGTTTTCGCCAGGGTAATGGCTTGTTCGTAATGTTCTATCGCCGCTAATTTATCACCAGTAACTCGTAATTTTTCCGCCTCTACTAAATGCCATTTATGTAAATGATTCATGGGAGCATCTTGCGCCCACTGGTGCAGAATATTTTGATGGGTTTCTACCTCGGTGAGCATTTCTTCTGGTGCTGCGGTAATAACTGCGAGGTGGGTGAGGGCTGCATAGAAATGGAACAGGGGAACTAAAAACATTCCTGATACTGCCATTAAATAGAACTTAAATTGGGTGATATATTCGAGGGCAGCGTGATAATTGCCAAAAGAGTAGGCAAGTAGCAGTTTGTAGTTGTACGTAAAAGCGAACGCCGTGAGATCCCTATCCTGTTCATGTTTCGGGAACATCACCGTTTCATCATAGAAAGTGCCAATTAAGCAATCGGGTTGGCTCACTTTTTCTCTAAATTGCGCCACTGTTTGCTGTATCATATCCAGATAAACTCGCGCCGAATCTTGCTTAAATTGAGCTAGAGCAGCACTGTAAGCAGTTAATTCAGCCGCCAAAGCGTTCAGTTCAGAACCTGTGAACAAACCTCCAAAGGCATACCCTTGTATGCTATAGCCAGCGTACAGGAAATCGCCCGTTTCCATCCCCGCCCGATAGCTTTCTTTCTGGATGATTAGCGTTTTCAACAGTGCTTGTCGGCGATGGTGGATGAAAGCCCCAAACAGATTAAGAGTGATGCACTTCATACCTTGAGCATTCAACTTCTCTAGTAAGGAGAGGGATAATTTACCAAATTCATAACCGATTTCGACTTCGCTAAAAAAGGCACACATCACCATCCCATGAATTGCATAGCCAGGGATGGAGGCGGGAGTATTGCCAAACTCTAGGGATAAGCGTACCATTGTTGCGCCGAGAATGGGCATTAAACCAGGCATTCCCAGTAACACTGGTGGAAACAACATACTTAATATCTGGATTGCAGCTTGAGCTTGAGGTTCACTCATCAGAGGTAAGTCAATCAATGCAGCAATTTCTCGTCCTTGGAGTTGCTGGTTAACTGCTGCTAAAGCTTTGCCAATCTCAGTTTCGTCTACTTGGCTGGGTAATTCAACTCCCAATTGGGCTAGAGCTTCTCTGCCGACTGCGATCGCTGCTAATATTTGACTACTTGCTGTTAATGCGGCAATTTGAATTTCGTAGATTTTAACTTTGTCAACAATGCTCTGTGCCTGCTGCAATACTACGGCTGCAAGTTGTTCCATACCATTAAAATCACCATTCAAATAACTGGCTTCCGTTGCAGCTATATATAAATTCAAAGCTAATTCATACTGACTTTGCCAACAATTAACCTCTAATAAGTCAATACCAGTCTGAAAGTATTCTCTAGCGGCGGTGTAAGCGGTTGAATGTCGGGCTTTATTCCCAGCTTGCAAGTTAAGTTCTGCTAAAGCTTCTCGTTCCTGTGGTTGATTAATTAATGCTTGTCCTTGGTTTAAATGTCCCACAATATCAAACAGTTTTTCTTCTCGTTCTATGGCGGCAGAATTTTGCAGCAGTAACTGTCCAATCTTGAGATGTGTGACTTGCTTGTTGTCATCAGGAATCAGGGAATAAGCTGCTTGTTGAACTCGGTCATGTAAAAAGCGATAAACTGGATTAGCTGCTGCATAAATACCAGAAATATATTCATATTGAACAAAGAATTTATAAATCTCTGTATTGGGAACGATTAATCCTGCTTGCAAAGCTTTCCATAAATCTGCCGCCGTTGTTTCTGGTGTTTGTTCCGAAATAATTGCCAATGTCTGCAAATCAAACTGCGCCCCAATACAAGCTGCTAACTTGAGAATATTTTGAGTTTGCTGGGGAAACTTCTGCAATTGCAATGACATAAATTCTACTACATCATCAGTAATTGCTAAAGCTTTCACTTGAGCAATATCACACTGCCAATGACGATATTCCAAGTCAAATGTAATCAAGTTTTCGTTATTTAAGGCTTTGAGAAACTGGGTAGCAAAAAAAGGATTACCTTTAGTTTTTTGATAGATTAATGTTGTCAAAGGTTGGGCAAGTGATGATTCACAATTTAGTGTATCTGCAACTAAATGATTGAGATTAGTTTCGCTTAAGGCTTGGAGGATAATTTTATTGATAACTGCGCCTGTTTTTTTTAGCTCATCTACAGTCAAGATAAATGGGTGAGTTGGTGATACTTCATTATCTCGATATGCTCCCAAGAGCAATAAATGTTTTGTATCTTGCATCAACAATTGTAGCGATTTCAGTGATGCGGAGTCTGCCCATTGCAAATCATCTAAAAATATCACTAAGGGATGTTCTGGATGAGTGAAAACTTTCACAAACTTTTGCAATAGCAAATTAAATCTATTTTCCGCAGCAGTTCCTGATAGTTCTGTAGCAGGTTCTTGTGCGCCAATAATGCGTTCTAATTCGGGAATGACATCAATTAAAACTTGTCCGTTTTCGCCGACAACTTCTAAAATTTTGATTTTCCAAGTTTGCAATTGTGCATTTGATTCTGAGAGTAATTGCCCCATTAAATCACGGAATGCTTGCACAAAGGCACTGAAGGGAATATTCCGTTGAAATTGGTCATATTTACCTTTGATAAAATAGCCACGTTGGCGGACAATTGGTTTATGGACTTCGTTGATCACTACTGTTTTTCCAATCCCCGAAAACCCAGCAACAAGCATCATTTCGGTTGCACCTTGGCTTACTCTATCAAATACTTGGAGTAGGGTTTTGACTTCTGTTTCTCTGCCATAAAGTTGATCAGGAATCATGAAGCGATCGCACACATCCCGACTAGCAATTTCAAAGCTTTGAATCTCACCAGTTTCTTTTAGCTGCTGTAAACATTTTTCTAAATCAAATTTCAGCCCCAATGCGCTTTGATATCTATCTTCGGCGTTTTTCGCCATCAATTTCATCACAATCTTGGAAATAACTTGGGGAATATCTTTTCTGGTTCCTAATCCCGTCGGTGTTTTGGCAATGTGACAATGTAATAATTCCATTGCATCATCAGATACAAATGGCAATTCACCTGTGAGTAATTCATAAAAAGTTACACCCAAGGAATAAAAATCTGTGCGATAATCAACCCCGCGATTCATTCTCCCAGTTTGTTCTGGAGAAATGTAAGTAAGTGTTCCTTCTAATACGTTGGGATTAACTAAGGTTTGAGTTTCTCTTGGTAATAAAGATGCAATACTAAAGTCAATTAACTTAACTTGTTTAGTTGTGGAGTTAATTAAGATATTTCTGGGTTTAATATCTTTATGAATAATCCGATTTTTGTAAAGTGTATCTAAGATATTACAGAGGGCGATCGCTATTTGCAAAAATTCCTCAAAAAATTCACCGCTTATTACCTTTCGCCATTCGGTTAAGGAAATTCCCCCAAAATCTTCCATCACCAAAACATAGCTATTTTGAAACTGTTCCAGACTATAAGTTTGAATAATTCCAGGATGATTGAGATTTTTAGCTATTGTATACTGGTTGCGAAATTGGACAATTTCACTAAAACTGGGGTAAGGATTTCTCAGGAGTTTCAGGACTACAGGTAAATTGTCAGTTTTTCTGAACGCTCGGTAAACTAAAGTTCTGAACCCATCATAGATTTGCTCATTAACTACATATCCGGGAATACTAAATTGAGTTGCAGCCATACTACTTTTAGTCGAGAAAACTTCTAAACGTAGTATTCCCATGTATAGAAGTTAATTGATACTAGGAGCAAAATTTACCTTGAACTTGCCACAATAACCGTAAAATCAACCACTAAAACCATAAGCATGACAACACAAGATGCAAGACAATCAGCCCCAGCTACCGAGCGCAATCGCCAACCAATTCTCGACGTACTGTTAAAAGTATTACCTAAAAGTGGAACAGTCTTGGAAATTGCCAGTGGTACAGGTGAACACGCAATTTATTTTGCATCGCAACTGAGAAATGTGATGTGGCTACCAACAGATGTCAGTCCCCAAGCCAGAGCAAGTATAGTTGCTTGGACTGAACACTATGGATGTCAAAATGTTTATCCACCATTGGAACTGGATGCTAAAGAACCTGTGTGGGTGCTAGAGCAAGAAACAACAACCCAATTGCTAAATAATTCGCCCATTGTCGCCATCGTCAATATTAATATGATTCACATTTCACCTTGGTCAGCTTGTTTAGGATTGATGGCAGGGGCAAATCGTATTTTACCTGTGGGTGGTATTCTTTATTTATATGGGCCTTTTAAACAAGGTGGAGAACATACAGCCCCAAGTAATGCTGCTTTTGATGAATATTTACGTTCCCAAAACCCAGAATGGGGTGTGCGTAACTTAGATGATGTCATAGCCGTTGCTCAAACCCAACATCTTGTCTTGAAACAGATTTATGAAATGCCAGCCAATAATCTCTCCGTAGTTTTTGAACGGAAGTGATACATATAAAGCAGCACCTCAAATTCTCTCGGCGACCGGAAGCAGAGGAGCAGAGGAAGTAATTTGGTAAGAATTCAGGAGTCAGAAGGATTAAAGAATCAGGAGAAGATTTGGTAAATGAATATCCTAGTTAAATAACAGTCCTGATAAATTCTGACTTCTGACTCCTGGGTGCTGAATTCATACGTAATTTGTATCAGTAATTTCGTGAATTGGTATGACATCATATCCGCTTAATCAATTAAAATCACTTGAGCTAATCGACGCACTCCCTCTTGTATTTTCTGATGACTGAGTTCAGCATATCCAAAAATAAATTCACTACCAGGACTATCTTTTAAATATTGAGGATATGCTGCCCCAATATTCACTCCAGCCAGGGCAGCACGCTGAACTATTTCATCATCACTGAGTTTAGTGTTGAACTTGACCATTAAGTGCATTCCGGCATTTTCTCCTAGGATTTTGATTTTGTCGCCAAAATGGTCAAATAAAGACTGTACCAAAGTTTGCCTGCGTCCGTCGTAAAGCGATCGCATCCGTCTAATATGTCGTTCTAAATGTCCTTCGGTAATAAAATCTGTCAAGGCATATTGTTCTAATAAACTGCATTGCCGATCTGCTAACAATTTCCCACGGGCAAATATTGGTACTAAATCTGGAGGTAAAACTAAGTAACCCAGACGTAAGGCCGGAAATAAAACTTTAGAAAATGTCCCCACATAAATGACTGAGTTACCTTGGTCTAATCCTTGCAATGCGGGAATCGGTCGTTTACCATAACGATACTCGCTATCATAGTCATCTTCAATAATCATTACCCCTGATTTTTTTGCCCAAGCTAGTAACTCTAACCTGCGAGTCAGCGATAGTGTCGCACCTGTGGGAAATTGATGTGATGGGGTGACATAAACAAGCTTAATGTTAGGAATTATACCTGTTGTTAAATGATGGACAATTAATCCTGACTGATCTACAGCTACAGGAAATAAATTAGCTCCTTGCCCTAAAAAAGCTCGTCTAGCACTTAAATATCCTGGATCTTCCACTGCTATGCAATCACCAGGGTTAATTAATATACGAGTAATTAAATCAATCCCCTGTTGTGAACCACCGACAATTATGATTTGCTCAGAGTTACATTTCACGGCTCTGGAGCGAGATAGATAAGCTGCGATCGCCTCCCGCAAAAGTTGATAACCCTGTGAATTGTAAGTATAATCAAGCACTGACTTACTAGACTGACAATGGCGAGATAAGAGCTTACGCCACAACTTAATCGGAAACTCATCAAAAGCTGGTCGTCCATAACTAAAGCTAATCTCGACATCTGTTTCGGGGATGTGTAAAAATTTACCCTGACTCAACCTTTCGCCATAGGTTGATAAGGATATGGGACGCGGATTTGCTGGTAATTTTGGTGGAATAGGTGTGGTGTTGAGTAAATCATCAGGGAGTTGACGACAGACAAAGGTTCCCGAACCAACACTGGTTTCTAGATAACCTTCACTCAGAAGCATTTCATAACTTTGGGTAACGGTGGCGCGAGAAACACCAAGTAATTGAGCCAGCACACGAGTTGAAGGTAGTTTTTCTCCTGGAGTTAATCTCCCTGTAAGAATTGCCTGACGAATTTCTGTATAAACTTGGCGATGTAAAGGTAAAGCTGCTTGGGAATCAATACTAATCACAAAATCCATAGGAGTATTACAAATACAGCACTTTTGAAGTAAGTGAGGTACACCATGAGTAATAAGTAATGAGTCAGAAATTTACTCATTACTTTTTCCAATCAGTTGCTGTACCTCATAAATATCGAATCTGCGGTAAGTGGACTGGTAATTTAATTGAAAAGTGGCTCTTGTATCACTCCACTTACCTGATTACTCTAACGATATAGAGTAGGAACTTTTAGTTATGCCTCAACCAAAAGCCCCCAGCCCAAGAACCACAGTTAAACGTATACCCCAAAGAGCCAACTACGAAAGCGAGACAATTTATCAAATATTAGATGAAGGATTAGTCTGTCATGTTGGTTTTATTAATGATGGACAACCTGTTGTCATTCCTACAGCCTATGGGCGGATTGAAGATACATTGTATATTCATGGTTCACCCGCTAGTCGAATGTTACGATCGCTGCAACAAGGTATTGATGTTTGCGTCACTGTAACTTTAATTGATGGGTTGGTATTAGCGCGATCGGCATTTCACCACTCCATGAATTATCGCTCAGTGGTTATTTTTGGTAAAGCAACTTTAATCGAGGATGCAGCCCAGAAATTAGCAGCCTTGCAAGCATTTACAGAACATGTCATTTTAGGAAGATGGCAGGAAGTGCGATCGCCCAATCATCAAGAATTATCTAGAACCATAGTGTTATCTTTGCCCCTGACAGAAGCCAGCGCCAAGATTCGGACTGGAGGGCCAATTGATGATGAAGTTGATTATCAAATACCCGTCTGGGCTGGGGAAATTCCCTTAAAATTGACGGCGGCTGTACCTATAAACGATGCTAAATTAGCCCCCAATATTGCAGTACCGCCTAATTTCAAAAACTATACCAGACCACAGAAACTGAACTAATGTATAGGACTAATATTTGATTTGGGAAAAAAATCAGTACACCCAGAGCAGACTTCTTTCCTACTCCCTACTCCCCATTCCCTACTCCCTGCCTACACAATTAGATTCAGGAATCAAACCGTATTCCTAATATAAGACTTAAGCACAAAGATTTTCTGTGGAAACTGGGTGTAAGGGTTTGGTATACATATAAATTCACCAAACTCTGAGTTTAAAAATCCAAACATAGGTAAGCGCCAGAGTTACAACAGTTAGCGGTAGCCCAAATCGCAAATGTTCGCCAAATGTCAGCCGATATCCTTTCTTAGCAACTGCCTCCGCTACAATCAAATTGGCAACAGAACCCAACAGCGTTAAATTTCCTGCCAGTGTGGAAGCCGCCGCTAGTAGTAGCCAAGTTTGCTTGTCAGGATGGGGAATGAGGTGATGTAGTAGCAGTACCGCCGGGACATTAGAAACAAGATTCGATAACAACACCGTGACTCCCAAAATACTCCAGGGAGTATGAACGAAAGGAGAAAACCATTCCAGCGCCCCCAATTTTTGGACACCTTCAGTTAGGATAAACAACCCACAAAACATCAATAGCAAGTCCCAGTCAACTTTTGGCAAAATTCGCGCTGGTTTGATCCGGCGTGTGACGAGTAATAATCCAGCCGCTATCAGGGTAGCTTCCGCCGTGGGAATTCCCAGCAAAAAAGCTATCAACAATCCAGTAGTAATTAATAAACTCTTGACTAACAATGGTTTGAAGGTGCGGTAGCGTGGTAGTTCAACTTTTAGATAAGGATGTAGCGATCGCACCTCTGGATATAACCACCATAACCAACCTACCTGAATTACCAAACCGATTAAAGCTAGTGGTGTCAAAGCCTTGGCAAAGTCTAGATAACTAATCCCCGAAAACGAACCAATTAAAATATTCTGTGGATTACCACTCAGGGTAGCAACAGAACCCAGATTAGTTGCACCAGCCAACGCCAACAAATAAGGAATAGGGTTGAGACTGAGTAACTGAGTGATGCCAACTACCAAAGGCGTGAGGATAAGAGCGATCGTATCATTGAGGAATAGTGCTGAGAGAAAGCCACTGCCAAAAGTTAAGACTATTAATAACCCTAATGGACTGTGGACATAACGGATAGTGTAATCAACAGCCAACTGAAAAAAACCAGAAGCCGCCAGATTAGCACTAATAATCATCATCCCAAACAAAAAGACAAGGGTTTTGTAGTCAATAGCACTCCACGCCGCAGATAAATCCAGTAATCCCAATGCCATTAAAAAAGCCGCACCCACAAGGGCGATCGTGGCACGATTCATCCGCAGCCCAGGTAAATAGCCCAGTCCTAGACCAATATAAGTCAGTAAAATTACTAAGTATCTGAGAACTATCATTGCCTACTTTCCCACCCTAGTTAACAGGGATGTAGATTGAATCCCCAGAGGGTTATTTAGTTGGTGTTTGCTCTTCCAATTTATTAATGCGGTAATCCTGCATCTGATTAGAAGCCCTGAGTTCTTGGCGAATCATTCTCATCTCAGATTCGATTTTGGTGAGCTTACCACCAGCAGAAAACCCCCCACTAAGTAAATAAAGTCCTGCCTGAGTAATAATAGTAACAGAAGTTACTAACATTCCAATTCGTTCGGCTGTCATACATATCAATCCAATGGACAAACAAAATTCAAGGGGAAATTAGAGATAGATGTGTTAGTTACCGTTGCGTTACTTACACCAGTAAAGAACACCGCGCCATCGGTTCCTACCGCTATTCTTGCGGCTCTATTCTCGGCGTTGAATTGTGTCACGCAAGATAATCGTTGTATCTCAATTGGCCTATAGCCTACAGGTAAAGTAAAAATGGTAGAAGGTAAAGCAGGGATACTATTAAATTTCACAGAACCTTTTACTTCTAGCCTGCCATCAGCAAGTTTTCTATATTTAGGTGTTACATCAAAGGTAGACCACCCATTTTGAAGAGTAGGTGTTTGCCATGCCCCAGGAGTAACGTTAGCGTTTGAACCAGGATCACCCTTGTCCCCTTTCTCACCCTGAATACCTTGAGAGCCTTGCTCACCAGTGTCACCCTTGTCCCCTTTCTCACCCTTCAAAGTGCCATCAAGGAATGCAGAATTGAGAGCATCTAAGGTTAAATCCGGCTCATGTTTCCATGAACTTTTACCAGTAATTCTTTTAACCAAATAGACAAGACTTTTGACTATTTGCACTAAATTCAACGTGTCATCATTGGCAGCAGGAAATTCATCATCATTAATGTTAATTGGCATCATCACCCCCGATTAATTCATTTAAGTAATCAACAGAGGTTTGTACCGTATTTATGGCATCAACAACCGATGATAAATCTTGATTACTGAGTGAGAAAGTAGTATTTCTTTTGATGCTAAAGGTAGTGTTTCCAATATATCTATTAGGGTAGAATTTCAGTTTAAACCTGCCTAAATCATTGGAAAATGTGACTACCTGTGACCCAAGTTTTAGTACTTCACCAACACCAACCGTAGAGCCTAAATCTATAAGGATTTGTTCAATTCTTCCACTAGTTCTATATCTTTTTGACGGGTTAGCATCAATATTTATTATTAGTTGCTCTTGTCCTTCAAATAAATAAGGAATCAGTACAGAATCAACTATTTTCAAATCAAATCTATACTGATTTTTAAATACTAGTTGAAATTCATTATTCATCTACTTAGTAGAGAGTGAATAAGTGCGTCCATTGGGACTAACAAAACTTTGGGGTTTCTTACTAGCACCTTGCAGAAACTTTTTAATGTCCGCAATTGTGGCATCAGCCGGAACGGGAACAGAAAGATACTTGACTTTCACACCCTTTCTCGTAGCAGTATTACTTTGAGTGCCAGGTAAAGGTACTTTAATCCGCTTTGCACCAAAACTACCCCTGACAGAAACTTTAATTTCTTTTTTCCCTTTACTGCTTGCTGGTGCTTTACGAGTCACGGTAGCATCAGGTACGATTTTCAATCCTAACTTTTCAGCAACAGACCTCAACATATAAACATATTGAGACTTTGCGCCTTTACCTTGACCACTGCCAGATTTGAATAAAACTGTAGCTCTAGGGCCTAATTTACCAGCCATTTAATTACCTACCTATGAATAAATTGTGGATATTCATGAATTAGAGATAATCAATGGCATGAACAGTAACATCACCATTAGTTGCAGCCGCAGTGGTAAAAGGCATATTGGCGCTAATGGTAGCAGAGCCAGTTTCTAAATCGAACTGAACCTGTACATTATTTGGCTGGTTTTCTGCTGGTGTAACAGCTTTTTCTGCTGCTGCAAGTAGATTAGCCATTTCTAACAATGCTTCCGGCAAAGTATCAGAAGCTAAATCACCACCGCCGTTAGTAAAGTTAGAGTAGGGAGCGCCAAGGTAATCACTAGCGGTCAATTGGATTAATCCACCAGCACCAATGCTAGGTGTAACTGGAATGGTTGCAGCTACAGCAATTGTTCCTGTGTCAAAGCTAACAGTTGTAGAGATATTTCGGCGTGGTGTCAGCCCTGGGTTAGCACCATTGCGGGTATTCTCAGCAGCGTCTAAAGCTCTACAGATTTCAAATAAAGCTGCTGGTAATTGGGTAGATTTTAAAGTTCCTGCATCGCCTGGATCAAAAGTAGACATTCTATCCTCACGGTAATAAATGTAATAGCCGTACTTATAGTCAGTGGTACTCTTGAAACTGGCTTGAGACAAGGGAAACTGTAGAGATACTTTCTTTGGGTCTACGGTCGAAGAAAGTAAGTTAATAAATCCAGTTGAAATAACAAGCTGATTATTAATCGTGCTAATTGAAAAATTTGTTTTTTGTAAAGTGTCAGTAATTCCACTAGGTAATTCATCAATAGCATTATTCCAATCGTCATTGATTATGTTTCCTGATGGCGTAGTTGCACTACCTCTACTATCTCCACCATTAATATTGACATTATTCTTGTTTTGAATCAGCTTGTTGATAGGAGTTTTTGGTAAAAATATGTACCAATTACGTTTCCATTTAAACCCTATCTTGATTCCTTTTTTTGCTAGGCTTTTAACTAGCTGTAATAGATAAACATCAGAGTATTTTAGCAGTTTAGCAAGAGTTTGTAATTTAATTGCTAATCTGCCATTAATCATAAAAACAGAATCAAATTCTAAAACATTATTCATTTCTTTCTCAGCTTTTTAGACCATGCTGGAGCATCATCTTTTTGACCATTGGGGAAAAATTGCATTAATGTTGGAGTCACGGAAGATTCTTTTCTACTAGCATTTGAATCTGTTACTGTCGGCGGGTTGATATTTTCTAAAAATTTTGGCTCAACGTATTGCTTAAGAATACCAATAATTCTTAAACACTCTTGTTTAGACTTACACCAAACAGTAATTTTAGAATTATCGTTTAATTCTTGTACACCTAAAAAAGAACCTTTTTCGTAGTCTGGAAATTTCGGATCATGCGTTTGACCGTATCGGTAATGTGGTAGTAATAAAGTCCATCTTGTTCTACCAATCTTGCCGTTACCTTTATTCTCAGCATATTGAATTGCCAATTGTGGTTTTTGTCCGCTACGAGTCGGCCAGTGATCAGGGACAGAAAGATAAGCTTCAAATTCTTTATTTTTCGCTAAACAAAGTTCTTCATTCGCTTTGCATAACTCTTCATGTTCCGAAATTATGGTTTTTGAGTTATTGGCAGTTCCAGATTTATTCGCAATCGCTGTCACAGTGGTATTAACTCGTTTTGGTTTCCAACTGCCATCAGGCTGTTGTTCGCATACGCAAGTAGGAACCTGAATACTTACAAACTTCACATCTGCATCCTCTCCTGGCTTACCATCCTTTCCGTCTACACCATCACGCCCGTTTAAACCATTGCGACCGTCTACACCGTCACGCCCATTCACCCCATAGCCGTTTTTACCGTCAACGCCGTTTCTACCATCTGTGCCGTTACGACCGTTTAACCCAGTTCTACCGTCAACGCCATTTCTGCCATCTGTACCGTTACGACCATTTAGCCCATTTCTGCCGTCAACGCCGTTGCGACCATTTAACCCGGTTCTACCGTCAACGCCGTTTCTACCATCTGTGCCGTTGCGACCATTTAACCCATTTCTGCCATCTGTACCGTTGCGACCGTTTAACCCGGTTCTACCATCAACGCCATTTCTACCATCTGTACCGTTGCGACCGTTTAACCCGGTTCTACCGTCAACGCCGTTACGTCCGTTAGTTCCTGGTAAACCTCGTAAACCGGGACGACCGGGACGACCATCTAAACCGTTACGCCCGTCTCGCCCAGGACGACCATCAACACCGTTTCGCGGTATAGGGTAAGGTTTTAAGACTGCATCAACGCCGTTGCGACCGTCTCGCCCGTCTCGACCATCACGACCAGCTAAACCATTTTTACCATCTCGGCCATGAATAACGATTGGTGCTGGTGCGGGACGGTAAATATATTCAAATTTGTTTTCGACTTTGACTCGTTCTAGTGTGATGGTTGTAACTTGACCATCTTGACCATTACGACCGTCAACACCGTTTCTTCCTGGTTGACCGTCACGACCATTACGACCGTCAACACCGTTTCTTCCTGGCTGACCGTCGCTGCCATTACGACCGTCAACGCCGTTTCTTCCTGGTTGACCATCTTGACCATTACGACCGTCAACACCATTTCTGCCATCACGTCCTGGCAGTCCTGGTCTACCGTCACTACCCGGAAGTCCGCGCAGTCCATCACGTCCGGGTAGTCCTGGTCTACCGTCTCTACCGGGAAGTCCGCGCAGTCCGTCACGTCCGGGTAGTCCGCGTCTACCGTCATTACCGGGAAGTCCACGCTGTCCGTCACGTCCTAGTCGTCCGTCAACGCCGTTACGTCCATCACGTCCCGGTCGTCCGTCATTACCGTTACGCCCGTCACGTCCTGGTCTGCCATCTCTTCCCGGCGGGCCACCGCGACCAACTTGACCACGCAGGGCATTTACGCCAAGTTGCAAAGCATTAACAGTATCTTCGAGTGATAATTGCCCCTGCTGAATTTGCTGGACTAAATGCTTCAAAAACAGCAACGAATCTATCAACTCAAGAATGGTACTGATTTTATCAAGTAAACCAGCTATCTTACCTAGAGCTTCGCTGGCTTTAGCTACTGCACCAGCCGCCGCACTAGCAGCAGCACCAGCCGCCGCCATTGCTGCCGCCGCTAATGCTGCCGCCGCAGCCACAGCTACCAAAATTGCTTTGAGTTCTTTGATCTCGGCGCGTACATCCTCTACTCCCGCTAATGCTTTATAGGCATTTGCATCAGCTAGGTAAGCGGTTTTTAGTGCTTCCTTGGCTAATCTACGAGCGTATTCGTCAACAGGGTTAGATTTTAAATTAGCTATTCTGGCAACTTCCGCGCGTAAAGCGGCCAATTCGCTCTTAATCTCAGAACAGCAATCACTCATTATTTAACGTTCCTTAAATTTGCTGTGATGCTTGCAATTGAATTTTTAATTTCATCACAGGGAAGACAGCAGTATGTACCATTGGCGTTTTTGCACCGCATCCAACCTTCAGGACAACATGGGGCAAGATTAACAACGTTGAAACTTTGTATTGCATAGCCACCAAGCCAACCGCCGCCTAGTCTTGTCTCACCATCAGCATGGGTAAGAATAAAATCGCCGCCATTGAGGTAGTAATTGTAGCCACCGCGAAAACAACCAACCGGGTAATAGCTGTAAGGTATGGTGGGACTACCGTTATATGAGTAGGGTATGTCTACTCTGATTTCCCAGCCTGCCATTAATAGTTATCTGGGTCGATTTCGTCGCTGTCGTCAGGTTTAGCAAGGTTAATTGTTAAAACGTCAACTCGGTAAGAATCCTGGTTTGGGCCTCGAAATGTAAAATTTGAGAATCCTCTTTCGATGAAAACTGATTGGTCTAAGTTTTCATCAAAGTTACTTTGTGTTAGTGCTTGCTTTGCTTTTACATTTATTCCCGTTAGCAAACTTTCTGCCGTGTTGTTTTCTTGTGGTGTTAATCCTGGTAAGTCAGATTTGTAAATGGTGATTGTATTAGCGTCTTGTATTGCGTTTGCACCGAATACTTCTTGTAGTGTTGGTTCTGCCATACGGATTTTTGATTAGTAAATAAATCCGTTCTAACCAGAATATAAAAAATCGTAAATCTACATCTTTTACCTAAAAGATGTAGATTTACTGATTACCTGTAAGTATTGCTATATATACAATTGATGAAATATTTACTGTTGGTAAATATTTGAATATACCTATTTTCAATCAATGGAAATATAAACTTGTAGATGAAGGTCAATCGGCACGGACAAGCTGCTATTTTTTCTGATAAGGATTTTGAATCTATTCTGGCGGCTATGCCGGGAGAAAATCATAAGATGATTCTACGAGTTGCATACTGGACGGCTGGCCGTGCTGGGGAAGTGTGCAGCTTGATGACTAGTGATGTTTATTCGCCTGACGGAAAACCGTTAAGGCGACTGACTTACCGAGCTTCACAGACTAAAACTCACCAAACTCGACAAGTGCCAATTCACAAAAACTTACGCGAGTTGCTGATTAATTATTGGAAAATTAACCAGCCTGATATCTCAGGTTACTTATTTTTGGGTAGTGAGGGACAGCATTTGCAGCTACAAAGCTTTGATGATGCGTTTCGCCGCGCTCTGAAGAAGGCAAAACTAACTGAGTGTGGCTATTCTACCCATTCGCCACGAAGGACTATCTTAACTCAGATGGCTCGCCGTGGTTGGGCTTTAAGTATGATTCAGAAATTTTCTGGCCATAGAACAATATCCAGTTTGGAAAAATACATTGATGTTGATGAGGCTGATTTAGAATTGGCGATCGCTAATTATTGACTATTTTGCGATCTCATTTTTCATCCTCTACAATCAATCTGAAATATTCATTTTTGGCGATCGCTCTCCTGGTACGCCGCGCGATCGCATTTTTCATGGCTCTGATGATTAGCTCCGATGATTGCGCCAGGAGTGTATTAAATTCTCAATCTCTTTTGGCGATCGCCCAAAATTGATCGCCGCCTCGATGGACTGTTTGCGATCGCGTGCTTTGGGCGAAGTGATAGAGCCAATGTAACGGCGGTGAATTTTTCGTCCTGTCATCCAGCAATAGCGCCAATACCAGTATTTACGGCTGCTACGCTCTACCCAGTATTTTTCTACCCAGTGTGTCGTCTCGTGTTGGGGGGCAATTTTTTTAGTAGTTATTGCTACGTGGTTATTGGTGGTGCTAGGGGTTAATGATGTGTCGGCTGTTTCTTGCCCCCCAACACTTTTACACGGAGACATGGCAACGACATATTTCACCAAATCAGGATATTGTTTTTCCCACTGCTGCCACGCATGTTCGTATGCTTCCGGTGTTTGGTAATGCTCTGGGTCTGGTGGTTCTTGGGTTTCGTCGTAGTTGGTGTATTTTTCTAAATCAAAAAGTGTTAACTGACCAGTGTTGCACCGTCCGTTTTCTGATTTTGTGTTTACTGGCATAATTCAATTAGTAGAGCGGCCGCCCATCTGGTGCGGCTTTTAGTCTTTTGTCATAAGTAACTGCGATCGCTCCTCATTTGAGAAAGTGCGATCGCATTGTCACAGGTCGCAAGCTATAACTAAGTTGGGTTAACTTGTGGGGCTTGGATTATTGACAAACTTTGTTTGCTCCTACCCCACTCCCAACAGCCCCCACCTTTCCGCACTCTGAGCCATTTTTATAAATTTTGATTTCTACTGCTGTGTGGGGAAATGTGTTACCAGATGCTGAGACTATGGCATTTTTAGGAGCCGAAAAGTTGACCTTGTGGGGTAGTTTTCCTTTGATGCTTTCTACTTTCATCGGTGTACCTGGTGGGTCTAACGAAAGAATCGAATAACCAGCAAATAATTCCTTTCCACTAGTTCCACTCCACTGAACTTCATACTTGTCTGAACCACTGGGAGAATTTACAACTGGTTCTGATGCAATCGGACTTGATTTCACTGAGGGAGTGCAGCTCTGTAATAGTGCAAATCCAACAACAACTGATAGCCTGATAAGATTTTTCATTTTCTGAGTGAAAACGATAAGTACAAATTTAGATTACCCAGTAGTTAGTTATACTTTGCTATTTACGTTCATCTAATAGGATGCTCCTTATTCATCCAATTTCGTCATAATTGGGTTAGGTATTTATGGCCGCCACAGCTGTTACTGTGGCGTGTTTCTCGTCAGCTATTCGTCATTAGGTATACCAGACACATCAATCCCTAGCGATTTGAACATAGTCTTTAAAGACACTTTGTACAATCGGCAGAGTGACGCGATGTTTTCAGCACTTGGCATAGCTTTTCCAGATTCCCAGTCAGCTTGTCGCCTCTCTGAAACGCCTATTATTTGCTTAACTTGGGGACGTGTTAGTCCTGCTTCTTCTCTTAATAGCCTCAAGGGAGACTTTTCCTGTTCTTGTTGGTTATCTTCTATCATAGACGTAAAGTTCATGAATGAAACGTCTTGACAGTAGTCATGACAGGACGTATCATTCATGTTGAACGATAAAAAAAGACCAGCCGATATTTGCTTCGGTGGAGAAACAGTTATTTTGGCTGGTTTCACAAGTGTCTCACCAAGACAGACACAGCAGAATCGGGAAGTAACACTTGATGTCATAGCCGTTGAAAACCGATGAAGGGTGATTCAGGCTACCAGTAGTCCCTAGTGCTGAGTGATAAGTGAACACTTGAGATTTGTCTCAATATAGTCGCGGATTGTAAAAAATCTGGTGACGTGCAGATGTACTGCGGCCGCAGTCTGTAACCGACCTTAGTAGGGCATTCCATACACACCAAGGCTAAAAGTGGCGACATGGAGACATGGGGTGGTGTGGAAGTAAGTCCTGGGTGAAAATCCCGCAGAGGCTTGGCGTGGGGTAGTGGCTTACGCGCAGATGCACGACATGAAATTGCTGACTACTGTGTAGTTAGTTATGGATAGCAGTTTTTTATACACAACGCGCAACCTTGGCGACCGGTCGCACTTTTTTATGAAGGAAAAATATGTAACTCGAAAAAAACGCATTCGACAGCTAGAAAAACAAGTCAGCCAACTGCAACAGCAAGTTGAGACGTTAACCAACTTACTCGACTCTGTACACCAGATGCTTTACGCCACACGTCCACGTTTGGCGCGGAGTATGCTACGTGAATTTAAGCGCCATCACCAGACAACACCCGTTGTCAAAGTTAAACCTCGGCGCAGATTACCCAATCCCTCAATTGCACCCCGCGCTGATTTGTAACCCTACACCCTACACCCTACACCCTACACCCGGCGCTGCACTTCACACTTGCGCCGATACAGTCATGCCCTTTCGTTGGAGGTAATTTAGACGACAATCACTATACTTAAATTACAAATCTTGGTTGTTTTCACAAGCGACATTACCTGTGTCGCCCGAAAAATATAGGTTTTCCTCACGGCGCAAAGTTTAGCGCCGTGTTACTTCATCACGTCCATATATGCAAAGCAAAAAACCGCAAGTATCACAAACATCTACTTACAAGCGGTCACTTTCACCGTGGAAAGTTTACCGTCTTGATGATCATGGGAAATGGCATCTGGTTGAGTCATATCGCAGTCGCACAGATGCCGAGGAATATGCCGTCATTTTGCGGCGTTTATATCCACAAGTAAAGGTGGTGTTTGAATGACAATCACACTCGAAGATAAAGCTTACTTTTTAATGGACAAAAGTGATTACCTGTTGCACACCCTAGCATTAGGTTTGGCTGTCCAAGAAATCACTCGTTTAACAGGAAGTGATGAAGAGTCTTGTTTAGAATATCTTCGCCAAGCTGCTGAGGTACAGGCCAAGAAATTGTTAGTTACGGGTGCAGAAGTATCTCACATATATGTTCATGACCGAGATACTCCAGAAAACAAAATTCTTGCCGCAATTGTTGACGATAAAAGTGTTTTAAGGGTTTTTTAAAGATGGAAATTAAAAGCATTAATTATGAGCGGGTTCTCAACCTGGGGAACTACGAAAACAAAAAATTAGCACTGTTCGCCGAACTGAGCGAGGGTGATGACGTAGATGAGTCAATCTCGCGTGTTATGGAAACGGTCGAGCGTAAAATCCGCGAAGAAGCACATGAGCAGGCAGAGGCAGAACTGAGGCAACTCAAACAGGAGTTCCGCCAACTCAAACAGGAATACGAAAGCTACAAATCACAAACCATCCAATCTGTAATACAACCGCCTGTAACCGAAGCGCAGGATTTGGGGCTTGCCAATAATCCCTTTTAACTAGGTGAAATTTGAATGCGATCGCAGTATTGCCCATAAGCGAGGGGAGGTGCGATCGCAAGATTTGTACCATTGTCAGATTACCAAAATGCACACCATAGTCAATACCCCATCAGTGTTTAGCTGTAAATTGCCTGCTGCTGGTTGGATTAACCTTGCCCAAATCCGCCAAATTCAGTTTGAGGATATGCCGAGGCGTGTTGCATCTGTGACGTGGCAGAACGGTGACACACAAACATTTCATGGTGATGATGCAGTCACTCTCATTCAAAGCTGGGAAGATGCCACAGGACTATTAGAACAACGTTGTAATTACCGCACTAAAAACCGGAGGACACAATGAAAATTAAAACACTTCATGCACACTTTCTAATTTCAATTGGAAGTTATAGCAATGAAAGAATAGGTTTTTCTGTTGAGCTAGACAATGAAGAATCTATCGACGAAATTGTTAGCAATTTGAGAGAAAGAGCTAAAAAGATTGTTGGTAGAAAAGCTGATGAACTTTACGATGAGAGAAACAAAATTTATCGAGAATGCGCTCAGTTAGAGAGCAAATTAAATACCTTACGTAAAGAATGGGATGCTACCGCCGAGTTTTTAAAAGCGCAAGGTTTAAATCCTCAAGCACCTTCCATGCCTCAATTCAGAAATTTACTTACTGCTGTCACCGTCGAATCTGAAGTTGTGACCGAGCAAGATTACGAAGATAGCGATATTTATGACGATGATGACGAAGATTATATGTAATTATTCCGCCTGATGATGGCTTTTAATTTGATGAGGTAATTTATGAGTGATAAAAACTCTGAAACAACTAACAACACTTGGCAACCTGATCCAGCATGGGATTACTACACCTTATGGCACAATTTAATTCACATTAAAGCCAAGATTGATCAGGCTTTAGAAGAAATAAAAAGTGTAAATGAATTTGATAGCGGAGTGAATGAAGTAATTCAAGATATTCTTCAACCTGCATCTAGTTCTCTAATTCAAATTATCGATATTGAATTAGCACAATTTGACGACGATGACGACGAATAAATCCGCCTGATGATGGCTGTCTGACTAACAGCCGAAACTCCCCAATCTTGGGGAGTCGCGGACGAGTCGCGCAAACTCATCCGCCTCTACTTTTTAAGTAGAGGGAAATAACAGCAGCAGCACGGATTTTTAGATTGAAATGACCTTAAAGGTTTCAAAACTTCATGAATCCACTGCTGCTAATTATTTCCGACTGTGTTGAGTTTAAAAGTGAATTGTTAACACTAATTTGGGTGATTCGTGACTCATTTTAGCACAGTTTTTGCTGCAAATAAATACCCGTACAACAGAACCTTGACAAATGAAAATAGTTGGTTTAGACGTGTGTAAAAACAGCGTAGTTGCTTGGGAATTAACATCAATTCCCAAAAACTTTAGAAGCTACTTTCGAGATAATAAACGTCCGAAAGATGATGACCCTTTAACATTTAAAGCTAACGCTGATGGGGTCAATAAATTATTAGCTCTAAAGCCCGATGCTGTTGTCATGGAACCTACTGGAGTTCATTACTCTTGGATTTGGTCACACATTTGTGAAGCTGAAGGGATTAAGGTTTTGTGGGTCGGTCACGCGGAAGCAACACACTACCGTAAACAAAATAAACTCCCAGATAAAAATGACCAAGCTGATGCTCTAGCACTTGCCGCCTACGCATTACTTCACTGGGATGATGATGATTTTTTCCTGCAATTTGAAGCGGGTAAGGTGGCACAAATGCGCCATTTGTGGTTGCAGTTGCAATCTTTAAATAAGATTCAATCACCAGTCATCAACCGTGCTAGACAACAATTAGCCAGGGAATTTCCTGAAGCTGCACTTAGTAAAAGTCAACCTGCTTCAGATGGTGCGCTTCCCCTTTGGGCTTGGCTTGCTCTTCGTGAGCGTACCCTCAAGCGAGGAAGTAGTTACTATGACAAACTGTATGAGAAATCCATTGCTAAAAAATATGGCGTGGGAATTACTACTTTTACCAGAAAATTAGCTGGTATGGTGTGTGACCTACGAGACTGGGAAGTAGAAATTCAACACGAGATTTTAGAAATTCTCAACAGTAGTGAATTTATCCCCTACCGTCGAGTTATGACGATGTTTGGTATTGGTGTTAGACCACAAGCTTTACTCATCAGCCAAATTTACCCAGTTACAAAGTTTGATTCTCTTGGCAGATTCAAGCGTCGGCTGGGTATGGCCAAAGATGAGAATAGTTCGGGTGATAAGGAAACCATGAATACTGGAGCCGGTTCTAAATTGTGTCGTTCTCAGCTTTACCTCTGGGTACTCGACATTATCGCTCCTGAACAGGCTAGGCCAAAAAATGAGTTTGGCCAGAAATTAGGGGAATTTTACGATCAGCGTAAAGCCCAATTTCAAGACAATCCCGAACTGTGGAAAACAAAAGCTGTGGCTCGACTTCAGCAACAAGCACTCAAAGAATTTCAGCGATCGCTGAAGTTAAACTTACTTCCTATGGTGTCAAAGGAGTTGCAGCCACAGATGGAAGCTACACTTAACCTCACACTTCAAACCATGCAGATGAGTTTAACTACTTCAATGGCTGTTGGTGACATTGCCCCCGGTGTTAAACAGCGTGAGGTTAAAAAAGGTTTTGGTAATTTAGTCATCTCACAAACTGCTGCCTACGGTCTCCGGCTGATGTTCAAGGAGTTGAAGAAAGCAGTACAGACTGTATCATAAACCTACTACTCCCCGTTAGGGGAGTTTAAAATTTATCAGTTCTCAATCTAAAGTGAAGTTCTAGCATCCAGAACCAGGATAAAGCTAAACCAGAAGAGGCGATCGCAGTCATACTTACAAAAGCCAGATGATCTCATTAGAGATTTAACTGTCTACCCAATACGGTTCGGATAAGAAACTTACTTGTGTAGGCAAGCAAGGGTGCAGGGGTGAAAGGGGGAACGAAGGTACGCTCTCCCCTGCACCTGAAGCTCCTCCGCCCCCCTGCTCACCTCAACAGATACATTTGTATTAACTGTCTACCAATCAAATTAAAACTGCCCTGGAGGATCACCAGAGCAGCAATGAGAGAAGGAAAGATAGATTTAAGGAAGGAATAGTTTTTAGCTTACATATAGTAAATTTGCTATGTAATGAGATACATCTTCAGTTCTCGGCTTTCCGGGAAGACAGCCAAAAATTTTGGCTTTGTTGTCATTACCAGCTACTTGCTTGATTAAGCCTGAACACAGGGTATGTTGTCAATCTTCACGTCTCTAGCAAGTTACTGCTTGCTTGAATGGGTTATGATGGCGGAAAAATCCAGCTATGACGCGCCGAAATCCACTGCTAATATTTATATTGATAGCTCCATTTTTAGCGATCGCTCTCATCAACTTACCTTTTATTCCCAGTTGGCAATCTGCCCAAGGGTTAATTTTTTTCGGAATTTGGTTACTCGCTGTAGGATTAGGCATTTTATTTTTAACCCAGCCTCAGCCTTTACCTATATTTAAAACCAAAATTTTCCTAATGCTTTACTTATTATTATCAATTGGAATACTATTACTAATACTATATATTTGGGCAGTTTCGGACATTGTAGATTTTAAGTTCAAGCAAATCATTCAATACCCAGGCTACTCTAAAACCTTTTATCTTTATGAACAGACTTGTTTTCCCCCTGATACTGTAACAGAATGTGGTGATTATCATGGTAAGGTAAATACAAAAATTGGTTTTCTGCCAATTATGACCACCAAGTTTCAATGTCGCTGTTTATTTGGCGAACCAGAGCATATTGCTAATACAGTAGTCATTCCTTTAGAAGCAAATTTAGATAAAGCAAAATCATCTCTAGTGATCAATCTGAATACTGGAGAAATCATTCAAAAATAACTATCGCATCAATAACCATTCATAATTACTCTCTGAAAGTTAGTTTTTTAGATATAGCAGTCCTAAATCATTTGTAAAATTTCTATATCTTTTTCTTCTTTCTTACCTTTGCGTCCTTGGCGTTCTTGGCGGTTCGTTTCCATATCTATGTTTTTCACGATTCATTTAGGATTGCTATAGTTGCATTCATAGCGATCGCCACACACATTGATCAGTTAATATTGACCACTCTTAGCTATCATCCAGCCTTAATCCCAATTCACGAAATTACTGATACAAATTACTTCCTCTGCAACTCTACTTCCGGTCGCCGAGCGTTCGCCCAGCGTCTCCGTCAGGAGAAGTCGAGGCGCTGCTTCCATATATGTATCATGTTTAAAGTGGAATGGTATAACCTCTGTGAATAAGGCTCAATTTCCAAGCACACTTGAGATATTACTGTCAGATATCTCAAAGCTCTGGTCTGCAACTTATCTTAATTACAATTCTCTACTTATAATTACAGCACCAAATTACCCTATGATATAGAAGTCCTTTGTCACTGATTCTGACTTCTCAAAGCTCAAAAATCATGTCTGCTCACAAGCTGCTACTGTTTTACAAAAGTAACACTAACTCAACAACAAGGCTGAAGCTCCTAATGTTGGCAAAAACCTACTAATTATCACGCTCATCAGTCTGCATTTGAGATTATCTCACCCTCAATGAATATTGTTTTGATTCAGTAACTTACCTACAAATATTTCTGGAACTTGGTAATGAAGAAATTAATTAAAGGTCTGCGTGAATTTAAATCTAGCTATTTTTCAACGCACCAAGAATTGTTTGAGCAACTCTCGCATGGTCAAAAACCCAGAGTACTGTTTATCACTTGTTCCGATTCACGTCTTGACCCAAATCTCATTACACAAGCACAGGTTGGTGAATTATTCGTTATCCGCAATGCAGGTAATATTATTCCTCCTTACGGCGCAACTAATGGTGGTGAAGGTGCAACTATTGAATATGCAGTTCAAGCTTTAGGAATTCAGCAAATTATTATCTGTGGTCACTCTCATTGCGGTGCGATGAAAGGACTCCTGAAATTACAGAGTCTGCGAGAGGATTTACCACTGGTTTATGATTGGCTGAAATATGCAGAAGCGACTCGTAGGCTAGTTTTAGACCACTACGGTCATTACCAGTTTGAAGAATTGTTAGAAATAATGATTGCGGAAAACGTTCTCACGCAAATTGAGAATTTACGGACATATCCCGTCATTCACTCCAAACTGTACCAAGGTCAACTGAAAATTTATGCGTGGATTTATCACATTGAGTCAGGAGAAGTTTTAGCGTACGACCCGCATAAACACGCCTATGTATTACCTCAAACTCAACTTGCGGAGTCAGAAACAGAAGATACCATCCTCAATCCATTTCTCAATTGTGATGTCGGAATTCGTTCTCAAGCAGATGAAGTGACACAAACTCAGGACTTTACAATAGGAGCATCTGAACGTTTCCCAATACCACATCTTTCTCCAGAGCAAAGAGAGCGAATTTATCGAGGTTCCAATCACTCAAATTAATCTTTACTCATTCGCTCACAAGGTGCTGTCTTCTACAAATCTCAGCATCAGCCTTGTGAGCTTGCTGACGATACCCTGCCACTTTTAAAACATCTCCTGAGTAATTAAATTACTGTTTTCCCCATAAAGTAATTACACGTATCTCAATAAATTACCCATACTAGGAATTATATTTAACTTGTACTAAAAATTATATACTGCTAATTTGAGTGTTTACGACTATATTATGAGGTCACTGAGAGTTGGAATCAAACTGCCCAACTTAAATAGATTTCAGACATGAAGTAGGGCTACTAAATTCATTAATTTTTGATATTTTAACTATCTGCTAATTGCAAAAACAGTCAGAATTTTATCAGTGCATACTTACTTGTTACTGTAAATAGTCCCGTCATAAATTTATTAAGTATTCTCTCCGCAATTCCCAATAAATTTTACTCAATCTTCAACGACAAACCACTGACATTAAAAGAGACTAAGGAGACAATTGAAGTCAGGTGCAACAAAATGCAGCACAACATCATTGTTATCCAAAAAGCCAGGGACTCTGACTGATTTCTTATGCGGATATTAATTTACTCCTACAACTACTATCCAGAACCAATTGGTATTGCCCCGTTGATGACGGAATTAGCAGAAGGACTGGCCAAGCGAGGGCATGAAGTGCGCGTCGTCACCGCTATGCCAAATTATCCTGAACGCCAAATTTACGAGGGTTATCGGGGCAAATTCTACCTAAATGAGTACAAAAATGGCGTTCAAATCCAACGCAGTTATGTTTGGATTCGGCCACAACCGAATCTGTTGGATCGGATAATGCTTGATGCTAGTTTTGTTGTTACAAGTTTTTTACCTGCTTTATTCGGATGGCGACCAGATGTGATTTTATCAACGTCACCATCTCTACCTGTCTGTGTACCTGCGGCTTTACTCGGATGGTTACGCGCTTGCCCAGTGGTGCTGAATCTTCAAGATATCCTCCCAGAAGCAGCAGTTCATGTTGGGCTACTGAAAAATAAATTGCTGATCAAAGTATTTGCTGCGTTAGAAAAATTTGCTTACCATTCAGCTACAAAAATTAGCGTCATTGCTGATGGGTTTGTCGAAAATTTACTATCTAAGGGTGTAGAAGCAGATAAAATCGAGCAGATTCCTAACTGGGTGGATGTCAACTTCATTCGTCCTTTACCTAAAGAAAATAATCCCTTCCGTAATACACACAATCTCAACGGTAAGTTTGTCGTTCAATATTCTGGTAACATTGCGCTCACTCAAGGTTTAGAAACAGTAATTCAAGCGGCAGCAAAATTACGAGATATCACAGATATTGCTTTTGTGATTGTGGGTGAGGCTAAAGGTTTACAAAGATTACAACAGTATTGTTTAGAATGCGGTGCAGATAATGTGTTGTTACTGCCATTTCAACCGCGTGCAGAACTACCACAAATGTTGGCGGCGGCTGATGTTGGTTTAGTTGTGCAGAAGAAGAATGTGATTTCTTTCAATATGCCTTCCAAAATCCAAGTTTTGCTGGCCAGTGGTCGTGCGATAGTAGCCTCAGTTCCCGAAAATGGCACCGCAGCCAGAGCCATCAGGCAAAGTGGTGGTGGGGTTATTGTTCCACCAGAAGATGCCCAAGCTTTGGCAGCATCCATTTTAGAACTTTACAAACACCCTGAAAAGGTAAAAACCTTGGGCTATAACAGTCGTCAGTATGCGATGGAGCAGTATGCTTTTGACCAAGCCTTAAGTCACTATGAGGCTTTGTTTGAATCAGTAACTTCTGATAGTCAGGTAATTGAAGCTAAAGTAGTTTCCAAACAAGAGGTGTAACTCATACAGGCTGACTATTGACTGACCCAAAAAAATTGGTGTGGAATTAATGTTACTACACCTTCAATCTGCACATTGTCTGATTGAGACTGTCATTAGTCATTTGTCCCTTGTCCTTTTTAGTTCTTCTACTGACAAATGACCAATGACCAAAAGAATAGGATACAAGCCCCGTCCTAGAAGGACGGCTTTTCTTGATTCCTAATGTACTCGTTCAAAACTTCTAATGGGGCACCTCCAACGGATACAGCAAAATAACTAGGACTCCATAAAGACTCTTTGTGGGGTTTTTTGTATCCAGCTTGTCCGTAACGACGACTAGAAACACCTTTTAGGGCATTAACTATTTGAGAGATAGACAACTTAGGTGGATATTCAATAAGTGCATGAACATGATTATCCTCACCGTTAAACTCAATCACTTCAAAATCCATCTTTTTTGCTACTTCTCTAAACGTTTTATCAATCAATTCAATGCTCTGCTTTGTGAATACAGATTTACGATATTTGGTAACGCATACCAAGTGAATTTTTAAGTCTGTAACACTATGTCTTTCTCTGCGAAACTGGCTTGCCTACAATAACTTTTTTGATTCACTCAAAGGTAAACGAAAAGGTACGGCAGTCGCTACAACGGGGGGAACCCCCGCAACGCGCTGCCTCAAAAAAGTAGGTAAACCTAAGTTCAAAAAGAAAATGGGGAGACAGTCAGCGCGATTTAGAATAGGTGGGTTTTCAATTAAAGGAGATGAAGTATATCTAGCCAAAATTGGTAATGTTAAGCCCGTTTGGTCAAGGCATTTACCATCTGCACCAAGTAGTGTAACTGTTATTAAAGACGCTGCTCATCGCTATTTTCTTAGTTTTGTTGTAGAAGTTGAGCCTATTCATATTGATGCTAAAAACCAAAGCATTGGTATCGACTTGGGAATTAAAACTTTTGCAGTTATGAGTAATGGTGAGAAAGCAGTAAGTCCTAATTACTCAAAGAAAGATTGCAAAATTCGCAAACTACAACGCAAGCTATCAAGGCAACACAAAGGTTCTAAACGTCGTGAAATCACCAGACTAAGGATTGCGAAACAACACAACCAAATTGTAGATACCCGTAAAGACTTACTGCACAAACTATCAACCAAAATAGTTAGTGAAAACCAAACTATTGTTTTGGAAGATTTGAATGTGTCGGGAATGGTCAAGAACCGTAATCTAGCAAGAGTTATTAGTTTGCAAGGCTGGAGAGAATTTCGGGTATTTTGTGAGAGTAAATCTGAAAAGCTTAATCGGGTTTTTAGAGTAATTAGTAGATGGGAACCTACTAGCCAAACTTGTTCTTGCTGTGGGTATCGTTGGGGCAAGATTGATTTATCTGTTCGCTCAGTGTTGTGCTTGAACTGCAACACTCAGCACGACAGAGATGAGAACGCATCCCAAAACATAAAAATGGTCGGCATGGGGCATCAGCACGACCTTAAACGGACGGGGAGCGACTGTCAGACTACCAAGAGTAGCTCGTTGCTGTGAACCGTCAAGAATCACCGACCCTTTAGGGCGGTTAGTATGTCAAAAAGCACCAAATCTAGATGAGGCTGTCGCCGATCAAAAATGTGACAGAATCATGACCGACTCATCCTTGAAATAGAATATTGAATATCATAAGATTTTAATGGAGCAATAATTCGCTACAATTATTGGTAAAAATTTACGGCTTGATTTAGTGATCAGACTTGAGCTTTGAGCTATTTAGTCTGATTTTTAGTTGCAACCCAAACAGCTAATTTGGAACTAACTGCATTAACAGGTGTTTTTTTGTTAGTATTCAAAAAAACAGTTGTTGTTCAATTGTTGTTGGTGAGTAATTATAAAATAAAAGGGATCAAGCACCTGAGGTTTAATGTCTGATTATATCCAAGGAAATCTCCCATTACAGTCTGTGTCGGAGAAAAACAGTCCACTCAAAAGCCTAGATGGAGGGATAAAAGATTTGAGTGGGCAATTAGCTATAACTGTTGCTGACGCAGCGTCAGATCGCAAAGCAGGGGATATTTTGGTACTGAGAGTAGCCGATGTATCTTACCTAGCAGATTATTTTGTGATGTTGACTGGTTACTCTAGGGTGCAAGTCAGGGCGATCGCACAAGCAATAGAAGATAAAGTTGAAACTGAATGGCAACGTCGCCCTTTACGCACAGAAGGCAAAGGGGAAGGCAGTTGGGTGTTGCAAGATTACGGTGATGTAATTGTTCATATCATGATGCCCAAGGAACGAGAGTTTTATAATTTAGAAGCGTTCTGGGTCAATGCAGAACGTATTGCCGTTCCAAACGCCGATGAGGGTGGGGGTAAGCCAATATGATGAGGTCTTCGGTTTCCAATTGTCCGGTTCCTATAGACCAACAACCACTGAATGAGTACGAAGAATTAAGAACTTCCTGGCTGTTTCGTGATTGCACTTTAAATTGGCGCGAATATCTCACAAACATTGCTTGGATTTGGGGTTTTTCTTGGCTGGTTTCTGGGCCAGTGGCCGCAGCCAGCTTTCCACCACAAAAATATGCTGCCCATTTTGTCTTGTGTGGAGCCGCAGGCGCAAGTCTGGGAGTAATTTTTGTCTTGTTACGTATGTATTTAGGATGGCGTTATGTGCGCGATCGCCTCTACAGCACGACTGTCTTTTATGAAGAGTCGGGCTGGTATGATGGTCAAACCTGGATCAAACCTCAAGAGATTTTGGCTCGCGATCGCTTAATTGTCACCTACGAAATTAAGCCAATTCTGCAACGGTTACAATTTACCTTTGCTGGCTTGGCGGGAATGTACCTAATTGGTACTATAGTTTGGCATTTGTTTTAAATAGTCCACAGTCAAGAGGAGCTAGTGCGTTGGGTGGCGATGCCCACTTGCTCACTGGCGTTCAAAAGTCCATAGTCATAAAGTCTCAAATTAGCCTTTTGACTATTGATGATTGACCATTGACAAATATAAAAAGAGATAAATTTTAACCCATGACAATGGGAAAACGAACTCAAGCCACAGTACTGGAAGTCCGGTTACTCAGAGAAGGCATCATAGAATCACGCCATGTAGTCCAAGCTGCTGTATGTGATGACAGAGGCCGGGTTTTATCCGTTGCGGGTAATGCAGAAACGGCAACATTTGTCCGTTCGGCACTCAAACCCTTTCAAGCACTAGCTGTCACCACAACCGGTACCCTAGAACGCTACGATCTGAGTGATCGCGATTTAGCAATTATTGCCAGTTCCCATAAAGGCACAATAGAGCAAGTCAGACAAGTATTTAACATCCTTTGGCGTGCTGATGTTGATCCAACTGCTCTTCAATGCCCAATTCCAGAAGGTAAACGCAGTCCCCTGGAATACAATTGCTCTGGTAAGCACGCTGGGATGTTAGCTGTTTGCCAGCAACGCCATTGGCCTGCAAATAACTATTTAGACCGCAAGCACCCCATACAGCAATTAATTTTGACTAAGATCGCCGAGTTACTGCGAATGCCTGCGGAGGAATTTATCAGCGCCCATGATGACTGCGGTGTACCAACATATCTTATGCAACTAGGACAAATGGCATCTTTATATGCCCTACTAGCCGCAAGTAGTAATTTAGATATGGAGCGCATTGTCCGGGCAATGATTCATCACCCTAGCTTAGTTGCTGGCGATGGCGAATTTGATACAGAACTGATGCGTTTAGCACCAGGAGAAGTAGTCAGTAAAGCTGGTGCAGAAGGCGTACAGTGTATTGGCAGACTTGGCGAAGGTATGGGACTCGCAATTAAAGTGATGGATGGGGCAAAACGCGCCAAACATGCTGTCGCTATTCACTTATTGCAACAAATGGGTTGGATTAGCCCCAGCGCCGCAGAAACCCTCGCAGAAAGGTTTATGACCTTTGGCAAATACAGGCGATTAGAAGTTGTGGGAGAATTATCGCTGTTATAGTTGTCAAACTCTGGACTTTGCGTTATACTGGAAAAGTCAAGAGCGACGCGGGATAGAGCAGCCTGGTAGCTCGTCGGGCTCAACGAGTAAGAGTAACTAAACGCTTATCAGTTGTTCTTACAGTGGGCGGTACATGAAGAAACTCATGTGCGATTACCTGTCAAATTCGGGGAAGCCAATAGCGCGGTAATCCCGAACCAAGCTCCAGAAATGGAGAAGGTGTAGAGACTGGAAGGCAGGCACCCTAACGTAAAAAAGTCGAGGGTGAAGGGACAGTCCAGACCACAAACTGGTTAATCCAGGCAGTGAAAACTGTAGATGGTAAGCATAACCCGAAGGTCAGTGGTTCAAATCCACTTCCCGCCACCAAATTAAAAATAAAATAAAACTCTGTGGTGTAAAAGCTACAGAGTTTTATTTTATTTCAGGTGTTTGTTGATGGATACAAAGCTCAAAGGTGATATAGCAGAGCAAGCAGCTGTGATTCATGCTCTCAAGCGTGGTTGGGGAGTGTTAAGACCAGTTGGCGATCGCTTACCTTACGATTTAGTATTTGATGTAGGGGGAAACTTAAGTAAGTCGAAAGTGCAGAATTTAAGCCTCAAAGCTAGGTATGGAGATTTGACATTATTATTTATTCTGAATACTGAATTCTGACTCCTAAATTCTGCTGTATTATGTCTTCCCGGTAGATGTATTCATAGGATATGGTAGCGAAATCCACCTTGTGGAAGCTGAAAAAAGACAACGTAAGCCCCGTTCTGCACCATATCGTAATGCTTGGGATTTAATTTTACCAGCAACCGTAAGTAAAGAAAATTGTGTACCTTCGCTTGTCTGATTCGCAAAGCAAGGTTTTGATCTATTCTGAAGAAAACCTTCCAAAAAGCTCGGAGAATCATGGTTGTGAAGTTAGAACGACCTATTTTAGTGGGAGGATTAGGACTTTCCTTTTCCCTGTGGATACTACAAAGCTGGGATGATTCCATCGTACAGCTAGGTGAATTTGGTTTATTGAGTACCCTGGCAGTTGGTGGTGGCTTGTGGTTATGGCAGCAAAATCGCCCAAAAGCAAGTTTAGAACCACTAGATTGTACACCTGTAGATCGGGCAACAGCCGAAAGTGCGATCGCCAAAGCGGAAGCAGTCATTAACCAACTCGCACAAGAAGCAGAAAACCACACCTCTCTAAATACACTACGAGAACAATTAACTTACCTGTCGTTGGAGTTAGACAGACAAGAAATTCAAGTGGCTGTAACTGGCGGTAAAGCCGTAGGTAAAAGCAGTTTAATTCAACTGCTCAATTCTAGTGCTTGGCAAGAAAAACAGCCAAAATTCAACTTGCAAGAAACAGCACCTTTGTTTCAGGAAACAACTGACAAGTCAGACGCAGCAGTTTTCGCAGAAGTCGCCAAATCTGACGTTGTGTTGTTTATCATCAACGGTGACTTAACTGAAACAGAACACCAAGCCTTACAAAAATTAAAAGCAGCAAATCAGTCTACAATTCTGGTGTTTAACAAACAAGACCAGTATTTAGCTGATGAACGTGCTAGTTTGTTGCTGTCATTACAACAAAGAATTCCCGGTAATGTGGTAGCCACTGCGGTATCTCCAGTTCCTATCAAGGTGCGGAAACATGAAACTGATGGTTCTGTACAAGAATGGCTGGAACAGCCAGCACCGGATATTAGCCAACTCACACAGCAATTAAACGCAGTTGTGGCACAGCAAGGCCAAAAGCTAGTCTGGACAACGACGATGAGAAAAGCTGTGGCGCTGAAAGCTGTGGCGAAAAATTGCTTGAATCAAATTAGGTGCGATCGCGCTACTCCCATTATTGAACAATATCAATGGATAGCTGCGGCTACAGCCTTTGCTAACCCAGTACCCGCCTTAGATATACTGGCAACTGCCGCCATAAATGCCCAAATGGTTGTTGATTTAGGTAATATCTATCAGCAGAAATTATCTCTAGAACAGGCACAAACTGTAGCTGGAACGATGGGAAGTTTGATGCTGAAGTTAGGTTTAGTGGAAATTTCGACAAAAGCTGTGAGTACCGTCTTGAAGAGTAACGCCATCACCTTTGTTGCTGGTGGTTTAGTGCAAGGTGTCAGTGCTGCTTATCTCACCAGAGTTGCAGGGTTGAGTCTCGTAGAGTATTTTGAGCAGCAAGAAATCGCATTAAACTCAGGAAATGCTTTAAATCTCGACACATTGCGCCAAACCTTACAAAAGGTATTTCAGCAAAATCAGCAGATGGCTTTTCTCCAAGGTTTTGTTCACCAAGGTGTGAAGCGTTTATTGCCACAAACACAGAAGCTTGTACTCAATGGTGTTGAGCAAGTTATTGGTTAATTGGAACATTAATCAAAAAAGAGATAGTTATGATGTAACTATCTCTTTTTTATTAGTTAACTGAGTCTACTAGAATTTTAGTTTGCTGTATTGACATTTGTTGTTTAGCAAACTCCAAAAAAGAGTTCATAGCTTCTGTATAAGCTGCAAAGATAGACTCTACTGCAAGTATGGCTTGCTGTCTTTGCTGATCATTCAGTTCTATTTGTTGAAAGAAACTCACAATATTGGGAGTATTGATATGGTGATGTTCTTCTTCGTGCAGATGACACATCCCAAAATAACGATATTCCTTACCTGTGATTGCTTTTAGTTCTAAAGCTACTGGCTGTGAGACATTAAAAAACACATTTGCTGTAGCTTCAGCAACTTGCATAGCTGCAAATTTCACAACCGGATCTGCTTGGAAACTATGATGATGTAGTTGATAACAGACATTGCGTGATTTCAAAGTAGCATCACCAAAGCTAAATAACATTGCATCAGTTAATTTAGAACAATGATGCAAATCAAGCTTTTCTAAATCTTCTAACAACCATTGCCAATGAAAATGCTCTTCGTAGGTGTGTCTATTTAGTAAGGCTTGAACCTTGTCAGTTGTTGGTTCTTCGCGGAAAACATAGTTACATAATTCGCCAAAACCCATAGCCAAAGGCACAATTAGTGGTGCAAAACAAAGCCTATCTTTGGGGTGTATACTTTGATTTTGCATAAAAGAGAATAAGGGCAATTGAGCAAACTCTTGCTGTTTGGTTTCGATTAATGCCAAAACTTGTTGCATACTTTTGGTTACTGGTTCTGATGATGAAACGGCAATTTAACTGAATTCCAGTGAACATAGAGTCAAAAAATAGGGCAAGCCAGCATGAACTTTTGTACATATATATTGCATACAAATAAGCATATATATGACTAACAAAAGTTACTTTGCTAAAGTTAAACGAACTATTATGCTATTTTCATTACTCGAAAGATTGGGAACATTGGCAATAATTGGTCTTTTATGATGTTGATATTAGCTTTTTATCAACATCTACAAGCTTGAACTCAACAACTAGTTTTCCGAAGTGAGTTGACGAGGAAAAATAAATATATATTTATTCTTCCTATATCGATTACATTGAGATTGCTTTAGTTGGTTGGTATCGGTATTCTAAACTTTTTAAAAGAAAAAAGATACACTATTTGACTCAATTAAACTAAAATCATTCTCCAGGCATAGATCCGATTTAGACAAAATTGGTTTCATTATAATTACGGTTGTCAAAGCTTGTATTTTAAGATAAGTAAACATAGAAAGATTATTTATTAGTAAATTCATCAGTGTCTTGAGAAAATTCATTGAGTATTAGCCAGTAGATAGTGATAGTTGATGATACTGAGACTGGGAGAATGGGCAACCTAATTATAGGTATGTAGTTGAGAATTCTCACTATTCAGAAAATTATGAAGCATTTTGGTATTCAGCATTCATCAAAGTTGCCTTTACGACTGATTTTAGTTGTACCCTTTGTACTGCAAATTTTTGCCGCAGTTAGTTTAGTAGGTTATTTATCATTTAGAAACGGTCAAAAAGCAGTTAATAACCTTGCAGATCAATTGACTACCAAAGTGAATGGACTGGTAGAACAGCATCTAAATACATATCTAGCGACTCCGCATCAGGTGAATCAAATTAATTTAGCAGCCGTCAACTTAGGAATATTAAACCTCCAAGACTATCAGTTAGCAAGTCGCTATTTCTGGAAACAAATGCGAGTGTTTAAAATTGGCTATATTAGCTTTGCTAATCCTAAAGGTGAATTTATTGGGGTTGAACGTTTAGATAATGGTGGACTGTTAATTAATGAAGTTTCTGAGAAAAATGGTCTAGGTAAACTTTACGTTTATACCACAGATAATCAAGGCAATCGTGATCAATTAACAGCAATCAAAGATTATGATCCGCGTGTAGAAGCTTGGTATGCTGATGCAGTCAAAATGGGTAGACCAGTGTGGAGTCAGATTTATCAATGGGAAGATAAACCAGAAATTTTTTCTATATCTTCTAGTTATCCGCTATATGATGACTCTAAGAAGATTGTGGGTGTATTGAGTGTAGATTTATTGCTAAGGCAAATTAGCGATTTTTTAAAAGATTTAAAATTTGGTAAACAAGGAAAAGTATTTCTTTTAGAAAGGTCTGGACTAATGGTGGCTTCTTCGACAAATGAAGCACCATATAATGTAATTGATGGTAAGGCACATAGACTATCAGTATTTAATAGTAAAAATCTTTTAATCAAAGGTATAGCAGATTATTTACAGCAAGAGTTTGGTAGTTTTCAACAAATTCAGAATCCACAACAATTTACATTAAAACTTCACGGTGAACGACAATTTGTGAAGGTCACACCTTGGCAAGATAAATTAGGATTAGATTGGCTAGTAATTGTGATTGTACCTGAAACTGACTTCATGGCAGAGATAGATGCTAACAATAAGACGACTATTTTGCTTTGTGTAGGTGCGTTGCTTGTCGCTACAGTTTTGGGGATATATACAGCCCGTTGGATTACCCAACCTATTTTAGATTTAACACAAGCGAGTAGTGCGATCGCCTCTGGGAATCTTGACCAAACAGTTGAAATATCCGGTGTCAAAGAAATCAGTATTTTGGCTCAATCATTTAATAAAATGGCAGGACAATTAAATGATTTTTTTATGGCTTTAGAAAATACTAATCAAGAACTAGAAGAACGTGTTGAATCAAGAACCAAAGAATTAAAAACTGCCAAAGAAGCTGCTGACACTGCCAACCAAGCAAAAAGCGAATTTATTGCCAACATCAGTCATGAACTTCGCACACCATTGAATGGCATTCTTGGTTATGCACAAATTCTTCAACGAGATAGCACAGCCAGCCCTACACAACAAAATGCTATTCAAACTATTTATCACTGCGGTTCTCATTTATTAATGTTAATTAATGATATTTTAGATATTGCCAAAATTGAATCAAAAAAATTAGAGTTATATCCTCATACATTTAAGTTTCATGATTTTATTTTGGGTGTATACGATATCTGCCGTATTAAAGCCGAGCAGAAAAATCTTCGTTTTAGCTATCACATTAGTGATTTAATCCCCAGTGTGATTAATGCTGATGAAAAACGTTTACGCCAAGTCTTACTAAACTTATTAGGAAATGCCATCAAGTTTACAGATAATGGTGCAGTCAAGTTTAGTGTAGAAGTAATTGAAACTGATGTACTGACCACAGATTATCCATGTAGCACAATCAGATTTCAAGTTGAAGATACGGGAGTTGGCATATCCTTAGAAGAATTACAGAAAATTTTCCTACCTTTTGAACAGGTAGGAGATAGTTATCAAAAGTCGGAAGGAACAGGCTTGGGTTTGGCTATTAGCTGTCAAATTGTAGAAATGATGGGGAGCCAAATTCAAGTAGCAAGCCACTATGGTCAAGGTAGCAAATTTTGGTTTGATCTAGATTTACCAAAAGTTAAAGATTGTGTATCATCTGCGGTTCCCCATCTTGACAAAGGTAGCAATCACATCATTAGATACAAAGGAAATCAAAAAACAATTTTGGTGGTAGATGATGTTGCCGATAATCGGGCTGTGATTGTAAATTTACTCAAACCCCTGGGATTTTGTGTAATTGAAGCTCTGAATGGTAAGGAAGGTATTACTCAAGCACAAGAGTATCAACCAGATTTAATTATTACTGACTTAGAAATGCCCATAATGGATGGGGTACAAATGACACAAAATCTACGTAGTCAACCAAACTTTGCAGAAATAGTGATTATTGCATCTTCTGCGAGTGTATTTACTTTAAATCGCATCCAAAGTTCAGAAGCTGGCTGTAATGATTTTTTGCCTAAGCCTGTACAAGCTGAGGAACTATTCGCTCAACTGAAGTTTTATTTAAATTTAGATTGGATTTATGCAGATAGCCAGCCATCTGTTGAGATTATTCACAGTGTAAAGGAGGAAATAATTTTTCCGCCTGCAAGCGAATTAGTGAATTTATATCAAGCCGCCAAAGCTGGTTATGTGATGGGGATTCAAGAAGAGATAAATCGGATTCAAAACTTAGATCATAAATATGCAATCTTTACTAATAAAATTTTAAAATTAATTGAAGATTTTGAGGATGAAGCTATTGTGGAAATGCTAAAACCATACTTAAATTAAGAAACATCAATTTAATAAATATTTCAATGAATAATATTCCTAATAATTCGATTCTCGTTGTTGATGATGTTCCAATTAATATCAAAATTTTATTGGAAATATTAACTCAAGCAGGCTACAGAGTTTCTGTGGCGAAAAATGGGAAAAGTGCTTTAGAAAAAGTAGAAGAAGCAATACCGAATTTAATTTTGTTGGATGTGATGATGCCGGGTATGGATGGGTTTGAAACTTGTCGGATTTTAAAAGCCAACCCAAAAACAAAAGATATCCCGATTATATTTATGACGGCATTATCAGAACCTGTGAATAAAATCAAGGGCTTACAGTTGGGTGCAGTAGATTATATTACTAAACCAATTGAACATGAAGAAGTATTGGCAAGAATTAATGTTCATTTAGAACTGCGGCGAACGCAATTAAGGTTAGCGCAAGAAGAGAAAATGTCGGCTTTGGGACAATTAGTAGCTGGGATTGCTCATGAGATTAATAATCCAGTTAATTTTATTTGTGGTAATTTAATTCACGCTGAAAGATATATTGATGATTTATTGAAATTACTAGAATTGTATGAAAAAAATCCCAATAGTGCGACTCCAGAAATTAAAACTTTCTCGAAAAAAATAGAAATAGATTTTCTCAGGCAAGACTTACCGCAACTTTTATCTTCGATGAAGAAGGGGTCGGAACGTGTGGAACAAATTGTGCGATCGCTCCGGTTATTTTCTCGACTAGACGACACAGAATATCAGCTGTTTGACTTGCACGAAGGTATTGATAGCACTTTAGTCATTTTAAGCAGCCGGATTAAAGCTACCACCGCACGTCCAGCGATTGAGGTGGTGAAGGAATACGGTGATTTACCTTTAGTAGAATGCTATGCAGGCAAAATCAACCAAGTTTTGATGAATTTGTTAGCAAATGCCATTGATGCAATTGATGAGGCGATCGAAAAGCAAGAATCAAATGCAAGTGAGCCAACTCCAACGATTTGGATCAGCACAAAAGTTAGTAGTGATCGAAAATCTGTGTTGATTGAGATTGCTGATAATGGCGTTGGAATGTCTGTAGATGTGCAGCAGAGAATGTTTGAGCAATTTTTTACTACCAAGCCTCTAGGTAAAGGGACTGGTTTGGGGTTAGCGATCGCGCGGGAAATTATTGTGGAAAAACACGGAGGCTCTTTAGAAGTTGATGCTTCACCAGGAGAAGGCGCTAAGTTTGCGATCGCCATTCCTATTTACCAAGGAAGTTTCTGAAGTTTATTGAGATTTTGAAGAAATAAGTCATAAATCCGAACTCTGCTAGTGCTGTTGCAAATTGGGTGAAGAAAATTTTCACAGCAATAGTAATAGCTGCTGCTGCTTTGGGAAAAATAAGTAACAGTGGATAGCAGTTACAAGCTTTATCCCTATCTTAATTTTTCACAGTATATTTACTCAAATATTTTGCTAATCGTTCAGAGTTTTTATACTTGTAACTGCGACCAACTCACTGATTCTGATTTTAATATTTCAACCCAAAACATCCCAATGCTGAACTTACAAGAAAATAGTTTAATTTTAATTGTAGATGATACTATCACAAATCTAGAAATTATCTCTGACGCATTAACCAATGCGGGATTTAGTGTGACTACAGCGAGAAATGGCGAAAAGGCACTTCAGCAAATTCAAGATAAATTACCAGATTTAATTTTACTAGATGTCATGATGCCTGGAATCGATGGCTTGGAAACTTGTCGAAAATTAAAGACAGACCCCTTAACACAAGATATTCCAGTAATTTTTATGACGGGAATTTCGGATACAGAAACTAAGGTCAAAGGACTAAGTTTAGGAGCTGTTGATTATATTACTAAACCCTGTCAAAAAGAAGAAGTATTAGCAAGAATTAAAACCCACTTACAACTGCGTTATTTAACTAAAACTTTAGAACAAAGAGTCGCCGAAAGAACTGCCGAACTATCCCAAGCCTTAAAAGATTTACAAGCATATCAACTGCAATTAATTCAGAAAGAGAAAATGTCTGCTTTAGGTCAGTTAGTCACGGGTATTGCTCACGAAATTAATAATCCTGTGAGTTGTATTCATGGCAATCTGGCTCATACTACAAATTATTTTAATAACTTGATGAAGATAATTGACCTTTATCAGCAAAACTATCCTGAACCTGTAGCTGCTATTCAAGCCGAAATTGCAGAAACAGATTTAGACTATATGCGCTCTGACCTACCTAACTTAATTACTTCGATGAAAGAGGGAGTTCAGCGCATTCGCAACATCAGTACTAGTCTGCGGAATTTTTCGCGCTCTGATCAAGACCGGAAAGTTTTCTGCAATATTCATAATGGTATAGACAGTACAATTATGATTCTCAAACACCGCTTGAAAGCTTCCAAAATCCGCCCCGAAATCGAAGTGATGAAAAATTATGGAAGTTTACCTTCTGTGACTTGCTTTAGCGGTCAGTTAAATCAGGTATTTATGAATATTTTAACCAATGCCATTGATGCTTTAGAAGAGTCGAATATAGGGCGGAGTTATAGTGAAATTGAGCAGCAGCCGAATCGGATTTGGATTACAACTTCTGTGAGTGAAGATAAACAAAGTGTTTTGATTCGGATTAAAGATAATGGTGTGGGAATGTCGGCGGAGATTCAGCAAAAAATCTTTGAGCATTTATTTACGACTAAAGCAGTTGGGCAAGGAACAGGTTTAGGATTATCAATTGCCCATCAAATTATTGTCGAAAAGCATCAAGGTAAATTGGATGTATATTCTGTACTAGGGAAGGGTTCAGAATTTACAATTACTATTCCAATTCATTAGGCTGATAAATGACGATTATTTTGACTAACGACGATGGTATTGATGCGCCTGGAATTGAAGCGTTGCTGCGGGCTGTGAACAGTGAAAATGTGATTGTCGCTGCACCGAAAGATCATCAATCAGGTTGTGGGCATCAAGTGACGACAACTCGTTCTATTAATATTCAACAGCGTTCCGAGCAGGAATATGCGATCGCTGGGACTCCGGCGGATTGTGTGAGAATAGCCATATCGCAAATTTGCCCAGATACCAAACTAGTCTTATCTGGAATTAATGCGGGTGGAAATCTGGGTGTCGATGTTTATATTTCTGGGACTGTAGCTGCTGTGCGCGAAGCCGCTATGAATGGGATTCCGGGAATTGCTATTTCTCACTATCGCAAAGCCAAGCAAAATTTTGATTGGGAATTAGCCGCAAAATTAACAGCTGAGGTGTTGGCTGATTTAATTCCAAGACCTCTCGAACCCGGATGCTTCTGGAATGTAAATCTCCCCCACTTACAGCCAGGAGAACCAGACCCCAAAATGGTATTTTGTCAACCCTGTAATAAAGCTTTGCCGATTAATTATCGTGTGGATGGCAATGAATTTTATTATGTAGGGGAATATGGGAAACGCGATCGCACTCCTGGTAGTGATGTGGATGTTTGCTTTTCTGGCAATATCGCCATTACTCAGTTAAGAGTATAGGCAAATCAGAAATTAAGCCTATCAATCAGGAGGCTGGGGGTAGGCTGTTGATTTTGTACCTTTTCAGGGGTGAAAAATTCAAGTTATTTTCCCATTCTTTAAGTAATAAGTCATTACTCATTACTCAATATTTACTGTTAACTCCTTCTCTATCTAACCTTTGCATCAAAGATGTTAACTTATCTAAAGTCTGGGTAAGTTGGGAGAGTTTCTGCACAGTATAATCTTGAGACTGCGCTAAGTTTTGCATAGTATCGCACAAAGCAAAAATTTGATTGCCTTGTTGTTGTAACTGCCGGCCTTGAGCCTCGACTTGTAAACTCAGATAATCTAATCTTTCAGCGAGGCTTTCAATTGTTTCTGTAGTAGTAAGAACTGCTTCGCCAATCTGCTCAACAATCGATTCTAAACGACTAACTTTAACTTCGACTCCACCTGAAATCATATTTCCACCATCCCATCATAAAAATTATTAGTCCTGAACCCTAGCCTTTGTGCCTTTTTTTACTTATGCCCTTGGGGATAATCTCTGATATCTGCCCAAATATACAAGAGTGCCATCTGAAGTTAGTCTGAACAAATCATTTGTAGGGATGTATTGTCCTTACTACTTAGTGATTTTTCTTAGCTACTTCAGTTTAGCCAGAAAGTTACATGAATCAATTAGTAATTAATTTTGATATTCAAGCATTTTTTTATACATAATATTTATACTTAAGTACTCTTTAAAAGATATCTAAAAAATTTTATGCAGATTTTACAAAATTTCATCAATTTAGTATTCTTGATGAAGATTAAGTAAATATACCTTAAAAAACTCCTGAGTAGCAAAGGGTAAAGTTTATATTCTGGGTTAAATTTCCGTGAATTTCCCGTGATTAATTACAATTGGCTAGACAATGTACCAAACACAATTGCAAAGTCTTTGTCAAGTTCCTACTGACAGAGTTTGGAAATTAGACACACCCCACTCTTCCGTAGATTCTAAATTCAAACGTTGTTTAGATATTTTAGGGAGTTTAGTGGGTTTAATCATTTTGGGTATTGTGTTTATACCGATAGCGATCGCTATTAAACTCGATAGTCCAGGCCCAATTTTCTTTACTCAGGAACGTTACGGACTGCAAGGACGACCTTTCAAACTCCGTAAATTCCGTTCAATGGTTGATGATGCCGAAAGACTCAAATCTTTAGTTACCAACGAAGCTGACGGATTAATCTTTAAAAATCAGCATGACTTTCGAGTTACGAAAGTCGGGCGTTTTTTACGCCGTACCAGCTTAGATGAGTTGCCACAATTTTGGAATGTACTGGTAGGTGAGATGAGTTTGGTAGGAACCCGCCCACCTACATCTGATGAGGTAGCTAAGTATAATCAACGTCATTGGCAACGTTTGAATGTCAAACCGGGTTTGACTGGTGAATGGCAAGTTAATGGTCGTTCTCACGTCAAAGATTTTGAACAAATAGTTGATTTAGACTTACGTTACCAAGAAAAATGGCATCCATTGTATGATTTGTTGTTGATTACCAAGACTTTCTACGTCATCTTTGGCAAAGTTGGGGCTTTTTAAATAAATTTAGTTGATCCCCATAGTCAACGACACAAAACCAAGAGCGCAGATAGCAAAACCTAACAGACTCATTCTTCTAGACAAAATACTGGATAAATCTGCTTGACTCACCTGAGTAGCAATTTGGCTGACACTTTTTACCACTGCATATTGCGTCAAAGCTGCACCGACAACATACATAACTGAAGGCATTGTGCCTGCCCCAATAATTGATTCACTATTAAAATAGCCATGAAACAAACCTGCGATCGCTGTTAGTAGCAGTAGTGTGAATAACTTCGGCTGTTTTGCTGTCACCAATACCATACCAAAAGCCACACTCACTATTGCGATCGCAACTTCTGACACTGGTAAATTTATTTGCGAGAGAGTAATTATTGTTCCCAAAATATTGGCTGATATCAGCGCAGTGGCTATCCAGCTACAATGCTGGGTGCTGGCGGCGAGTAAACCGATGGCTAAGATACTCACAAACTCAGTCAACACTAATACTGGATCTGCCATTCCCCACAACCAGCCGTCCCAGGAATTAGAAATGTCATGGGGATATGATAATCCAGTCCATGAACTCAGCAAACTAATCATAGCCAAAGCGGCGATCGCACCAAGATAACGTTGAAGTAATTTATCTTTGAACATAAGATATACCAAATTAGTTTTTCGGTATTTTATACTGCCCAACTCTCAAAACAAACTAACGCGATCGCTATCTAATTTTTGATGAACTTTTGGGGCTTCACAGCACTTATCATTTTCATAAAATTATTACTATTTGTTACAGTAATATCCCAAAGTTTTTTTCAACAAGTTTTTTAATGCTCAAATAACTTGTTTCATAAAATTATTACTATCTATGACAGTAATATCCCAAAGTTCCATCCCAGTAATTGTTTGACCATTATAGAACTTGTTACAAACTAGAATTGCTATAGCAATTCATCAAATCAATTCTGGCAAACTTGAGTGGCATAACCAAATGCTGTTTAAGGAATACTTGCTAAATTGAAACTGAAATTTATCTTAATTTGTAAACTTTTAATGATTTGGGCAGATTAAAATCATAAAATAACGTAGTTATCTTCCAGCATAATCACTAATTTGGGGTCAACAATGATTTGATAATGTTGTGTCTCAAGTTTCCAGATTGTAAACACCCCTGTACCCTGATTCCCCTACACCCAGTCTCACAAGAAAATTTTTCTGAGTCAGTCCTAGTCAGTCAATGAATAAACCGTAAAATCACGCAGTAATGTTATTCAGATGAATTAAAGGCAAATTCTATGACTAGAGCATTTCCAGTTGCTCAAGCTGTAAAATTGAGCTTGATTTTAGGCGTGACCACTGGTAGTTGTTTACTAGGAAGCAACTTCAAGGTTCATGCTGAGTCAGGAACCGGCACACATCGCCAACCGCAAATTACAAGTGTCAAGCTGGCGCAAAATTCCTCAGCCATCAGCCGCTTTCAAACCTTTGCAGAAGCTGATGAACTCTATCAAAAAGGACAACTGCAAGCAGCAGAAAATCTTTATCGCAAAGTCAAATCTGAGTTTGCAGCTAGTGATAGAAGACGTACTGCTATTTATGAAGTTGACAAACTGCCGGGTGATGGTCAAGTATACTGGCGGAATGCCAATGAAGGTTTACAGCAAAATTTAGACAGCAAGATTTTTTTACCTCTGCAACTATTACTAAGTAATTATCCAGAATTTATTAAAGGTCATTTACTGTTAGCTGAAGCTTGCCAGAATAAACCAGAAGCTTGTAAAAATAGTGCTAAAGATGGACAGCCAAAAAATGCCCTAGAAGTTCTCGGAAGAGCAGTAGAATTATATCCTGATGAGCCAGAATTACTCAAAGCGAAAATTAATGCTTTAGAAAAAGAACAAAAGTTTTTAGAAGCTTCCATTGCTGCCAGACAATTTGCCACAATTTATGTTGATTATCCAGAAGCACCAGAGTTTGAACAACTTGCCGAGAAAAATCTCCAACGTCATCACAGCAAGCTGAATGATGATTTACGATTTCAAGGTATTTTTAGTGCAGTTGTAGGTGGTGTAAAAGCATTTAGTACAAAAGATTGGCAAGCTGGGGTTTCCGGTTTTGAAACAGTATCTATGCTTTTGCAAGGTGAATCGGCTTTTGGGAAAGAAGTTGCTGATAAATTAGTTAAACAATATCAACAAGAAGGTAAGTTATTAGAAGACCCACAAGTTCTCAATTATGTGCGTGGAATTGGCGGCAGACTAGAGCCTTTGATGGGGCGCAAGTTTGATTATGAATACTACGTTATTCAAGACAGTTCAATTAATGCTTTTGCCTTACCTGGGGGAAAAGTTTTTGTAAATACGGGAGCAATTTTAGCCGCTAATTCGGAAGCAGAATTGGCAGGTTTATTAAGTCATGAACTTGCTCATGCTGTGCTATCTCATGGTTTTCAACGTGTTGCCCAAGGTAAGTTTATTAGTAGTTTAAGTAATGTCATTCCTATGCCGGATATGTTACAGGAAATGGTAGGTAAAGAACATAGCCGAGAAAATGAACGACAAGCGGATATTTTAGGTACGAGAGTATTAACCAAGGCTGGCTATGCTGCGGATGGCTTGCGGAATTTGATGGCAACCTTAAATGCTAAATCTGGCGGAAAATCAGAAACTTCTTGGCAATCTACTCATCCGGCTCCCGCAGAACGAGTTACATATTTAGAAAATTTAATTCAAAGCAATAACTATAATCGTTACGCTTTTGAAGGAGTGAAAAAACACAAAGAAATTCAGGATTTAATTCAAGGGGTAACTCCGAGTATTGCGGCGACAAATCCTGGATCTCAGCCAGATGAAAAACCTCCTAAAGCTAATCTTAATCCTGGAAGTAAACCGACACGCGGCGTAGTAGCGATCGCATCTGGACAAACCAGAGATAATGTAGAGATTCGCATCGATGGCGGTAAGGTGGAAAGCAATCGAAACTTCACGATTAATTTTATTGTCGAAAATCGCAGCGATCGCCCCTTTGCATTTGTGCCTTTATATGCTGAAGTAGTAACAGAAAGTGGCAAAAAATTGAAAACCAGATTTTCATCTGCTCAAGCACAAGTTCCAGCCAAGGGAACAATTAAAGGCGAAGTGCAAGTATTAGGACAAACTTGGAATAGTCAAGGCTCACAAAACCTAACTTTAGTAATTAAAGAAAGTACTGGTGGTGGGCGCATTTTCCGCATTCCATTCTAGAAAATCTTATCTAAGTTAATGTTAAATAGTCCGCTCAGTTGGTCTTGCGGACTTTATTTCTGTAGCCGTAGATTTCAGTTCAGTTAAGAGAATAGTAGGTTGGGTGTAGCGATAGCGTAACCCAACAAAGTATGCGTGAATGTTCGGTTCCGTTCCTCCACCCAACCTACACCAGTCTGTTGCCTTAACTGAACTGTATAGCATTCATTACTTTAGTGAGGTACTAGAAAAAAATTAACCGCAGATGCACGCAGATAGATGCAGATGAATTGGTATCTCAGCAGGAAATAAAAAGCTATAGTTGCTCTTAGATATTCTAAGTTTGTGTATCCCCAGACTTCAGTCTGAGAAACTATTTTATTGTGGACAATAAAGTGTATATTTCCACTGAGTGGTTGATATATCTTTATTACCAATAACTTCTACTTTAACTTGCCCAGAATTACCTTTAAACTTCGCAGATACTTTATTACTACCTGAAACAAAATCTGTATCTATAAGAGTTTGTCCTTCATAGCTGACTTTTAATCTATCAGGAACGTTATACATTTCATAACTGATATTAATTTGACCTTCATTCGCGGTGAGTTGAATTTCTCGGCTATCACCTTGTTGACCACCACTCACTTGTTCTTGGTCGCAGAGTTTTAACCCTCTTGCTTTAGCTTGATAAACTTGTAATTCAATTGATTCAACTTGATTATCAAAAGTTTCTATTTGATCTTCTTGATTTTCTCCGTTATAGTTATATCTTTGTCCTAGTTTGAGGGTAACACCTTGGGGATTTTTAGCTGAAATTACACTGGCGATTCCTGCTATGACATCTACTTGAATGCCATTCGGTGTATTGCGGGTTTGAAACAAATTTCTATCTGGAACTTTGGGAGCGACAATCACTTCATCTTGCTCAGAATTAATTACATGCAGCGCACAAAATTTGGCTTTTTGATTTTGAGATTGTTCCCAAAGTTTAGCTACTGCATCTTTCATCCCAGAACCACTACTTTTTTCACTGAAAGATTGATTGTTGGCACAGTTGACAGTGGCAATTAAGTTTTCATTTCTGAGACTCCACTCATCTCTAGTAATCGCTGCACATTCCTTACCACCACTTGTCAGACATTGTTGTATTGGTTCGTCACAAGGTTCACTGGCAGAAACACCACTCCAGCCGCGACCATCGGCGGCAGCAACACTACAATATTGCAATTTAGTACCAGAACTTTGGGCTATCAATAACTGTTTAGCAGGCTCAATATTAGATGAATTTTTATCGATAAATTTAGTTTGATTACGGACACCACGCTGTACACGCACTCCATATTCGCAGGCACGTTTACCACTACCTTGATTCGCCCATTCTATGAGTAAAGAATCTCCTTGTTTAGCTGTACAAGGTAAGTAATAAAGTGTTAATTGTTTATTTTTAGTACTGGCTTGGAGTTGTAGTCCCATATCCTTTCCCGCCGCATTTTGAAAGCGTAATTGAGCAAAGGATTTACCATTACCGGGAAGGAATAAAGTATCATATACTTTTTGTAAAAAACTACCAACAACAGCAGGGCCATAGTTAGAACCGCGCCGAATTGACAGTTCATGATTGCCTAAAATTTGGTATAATTCTGCTTTTTCTGGGACATTGGCATAACTATTTGTTGTTGTTGCCACAGTATACAGAGGAATCATGAAAGTAGCGATCGCATACATCAATCTTCTGTGTTGTGGTTTTAACTTGCGGTTATTCATCGCTAACTCCAGAAAACTTTAACTATGGGTATATACTGTGGAAATTCTGAAAATATTCGTAGGTATTTCCCCTTCATTCTTAAATATTATGTAAAGATAATTTGTAAATTATAAAAATAGAGTTAAACAAGTCAATTCATGCACCCTCGTCAAGAAATTGTTGAGATTTTTTCGAGCTTTCTGCAATTTTCATCAGGCGGTTCCACAACATGGGTCACGGATAGCAAGCTCTATCGCAATATGAGTAATTACCTCAGTCAGTATTCCGCCGCAGAACGTTCCACATCTGATTGGGCATTATACTGGCACGAGGTTTGGCAAAATCAGCCAAAAAGTCTGGCGAGGGGTCATTTGTATGCTTACTTACAAGAAGTTGGTTACAAAGCTGCTACAAAAGTCAAACCGCGATTTACGTTGCCACAGTATACTTTAGCGGATTATTTTCAAATAGCGATCGCATATATTGATAAGGTATTCACAGGATTTGACCCCCAGCGACAGTCTAATTTAGAAGCTTTTGCTTATCGGGTGTTTTGTAATCTCATCAAAGATGGGCTACTCAAAGAAGGGCTAGAAGAAGCAAGTATTAGAAGTGATTGGTCGTTATTACTACACAGTAGTCAAAAATTACTTCATAAAGCTTTAGTACAGCGTGGGTTATCCGCCACAGAAATTGCGCCTTATATTTTTGCGTGGGAATGCTTCAAGGTGATTTATGCGCCCACAAAACCCAAGGGAAACCGCCAGCTTACCGCCCCTGATTTGATTGTATGGGAAGCGATCGCCCAAGTTTACAACCAAGAACGAATTCAGCAACTACCACCATCAGATGCGAAAACTATCCAAAAATGGCTAGAAGCTTGTGTCCAAGCAATTCGAGCTTATACCGCTCCACCCACTGCTTCTTTAGATGCGTCGGTATTTAACGAAGACAATACATTGCGAGATATCTTACCTAGTGGCGATGCTACTCCCTTGACAAAACTACTAGATGAGGAAGAAGCACAAATCCGTAAATCTCTCTGGACAGAGATAAATTCCCTGTTAAGCAATAGCATCACCAATCTTGACGCACAAAAACAAGAGCTACTGAAAATGTACTACGGCGAAGGACTCACCCAAAAAGAAATATCACTCAAGCTAGGAATATCTCAGCCAACTGTGGTGCGCCGACTCCAAAAATTCAAATCTGAATCACTCATCACTTTAGCGCAATGGTCGCAAACCACCCAGAATATTTCTCTGAGTCCCAACGTAATCAATAACATGAATGGATTAATTGATGAATGGCTAGAGAAATACTACAAAAAACACAATGAATTATAGCTCTATTTGATTTCTCAAGTACCCGTTAAGGCTGGGAATTGGGAGTAGGGAGTAGATTGTCACTTTCACAAGATATTGTTTTATGAGCGACCAACAAAAAGTAATTGAACTAATCAAACGTCTGCCACCAGATGTTTCAATTCACCACATAATTCAAGAAATTAAATTCCTCGCTGCTATTCATGAGGGAGTAGATGAAATTAGCAGAGGTAAAGAATATCAATTGACACAGTTGAACAGATAATTAAATCATGAACTATCTTAATGCTATAACGATATCAACTATTGCCATCGAATCCTGCGTGGAGATATCAGAAACTACACAGGATGCAGTTTGGCAGCAAAGTCAAAATTTTTCCACCCCCAGCACTCGCCTACAAGCTTATTTAAATCGACTTTGTTTGTTAACTGTTTTACCTTGGCTAGAAGAAATATGGGGAATTATCGCCAAGCCTGCACCAAATCTTGCTGTTTTGCATAGCTTTTGGGAAGTAGTAAATGGGACAGCAATTACTATTAATCAAACTCGGCTAATATTAATTCCGAGTTTAGCAATTGATATCAATGAAATCCGTGTTCCCCAAGAATGGGTGGATATTCCCAGTTGGGCTGGGGATTATTATTTAGCCGTGCAAGTTAATACTGAAGATGGTTGGGTAAAAGTTTGGGGATATACAACTCATTTGCAACTCAAACAACCAAGTAATTATAGTGCAGGCGATCGCACTTATAATTTAGATTATGAAGACCTCATCCACGACTTAGATATATTGTGGGTAACACGTCAACTTTGTCCTGATGCGCCAACAAAAACTGAAGTGGAACCTCTAGCTAATTTATCATTAACCCAAGCAAATAATTTACTAGCAAGATTAGGAAATCCGGCTGTAAAATTTCCTAGACTTGCAATTCCCTTTAGCTTATGGGGAGCATTGCTAGAACATGGCGGTTGGAGACAAAGATTATATGAACTCCGCACAGGAATTACCCAACAATGGTCAATTATTCAATGGATACAAACAGGAATTTCTGATTTAGCCCAACAACTTGGTTGGAACTATTTAGATTTAGAAACTAGTCTTGGTAGTAGAGGTATAGCCCAAACAAATGAGCCAGTGATTTTAACTCGTCATCTGATAATTGCTGGTCAAAATTACGAGTTACAAGTGCAATCTCCAGGCGAGATTACATCAGGAATTTGGGTTATAGAATTGCAGAGTTTATCACTACAAGGTTTAATTCCTAGTGGGTTTAAATTGCGGTTATTAACTGAAGATTTACAACCATTTCCCGATAATGAATGTGTTGCGGATACAGCGACAGAAAAGTTAGCAATTGAATTACAACTAGAAGCGGGTGAAGGTTTGGTATGGGAGATTGAACCAACGCCCGAAAATTATGAGCGAGAGATATTGAGATTTTAATATTATATCAACTCTGCGTTGAAAATTAGTAAATTAAATTATAGATAGACACAATTTTTAGAAGACGCATTTCGACTCCGCTCAATGCTCAACAAGCTAGTCCTTCTACTTATACTTAGAATATTTTACAAATATGCCCCGTGCCATTATCAAGAACGATGTCAAAAAACTTTGGTGTTTAGTGATTGGTATTAATGAATATCAAGATAAAAATCTGCGTGCATTGCGTTACGCCGTTGCAGATTGTCAAGGTTTTGCTCAGGCTGTAAAACAAGCCAATCACAAATTTATCCACACAGAAATCATTGAGCATCATTCCCAATCATCACCAGCACCTTCATTAGCTGAAATTCGCGCTAGTTTTCAGCATATAGTTAAATCTGCTAATCCCCAAGATACAGTTTTATTCTACTTTTGTGGACATGGAATGCTGGAGTCAGAAAGTCAACAGGCTGTGTTGTGTTTAACTCATACTCAAACAGATGATTTACTCAACACTGGTTTGACGATGCAAGAACTGTTGACATTGTTGGGTAATTGTCAAGCTGCTCAACAAATAGTAATTTTAGATGCTTGTCATAGTGGCAGTTTTACTCTGAGAAATTCACCCACACCTCAGATGTTAGAACAACTGCAAAAAGTTGCTGTTCAGAAAAAACAAACAGGATATAGTCAAGGATTTTATGCCTTACTTTCTTGCGATAAAGAACAGTTATCGTGGGAGTTTCCCGATTTAGGTCATGGTGTGTTTACCTATTTTTTAATTCGCGGCTTATTAGGTGAAGCGGCTGATGTGCGGGGAGAAATTGAAGTTAAATCGCTCTACAAATATATTTATCATCATACCCTCCAGTATATTGATAAGCTTAACCAAGGACTGCGGTTAATTAATCAACAAAAACGTAGCCGTGGTGATACTGATGGGTTAAAAAAAGAACAACCACAGCAAACTCCCAAATTGATTGTAGAAGCGGTGGGGGAATTAGTTCTTGGGTATAAAGCCACAGAAATCGAACTGCGATCGCACAGGCAAGCTTTAATAGTAAATGGGCTATCAGATGGCGAAATCACTCCTGAGATTAGTAAAATGTTGGCTGGTGCGGGTGGTTTTGACTTGAAATATTGGCATTCCCAAGCACGAGATTTGCCGGATGTCCGCCAAGCGATTCAAAATTGCTTACTCAATCAAGCATCTTCAGCCAGTTTAGAAGATGCAACATCTTTACTTTATCTGCGGGGAAGAATTGAAGAAACAACTACAGGTGAAGCTTTTTTAGTTATTAGTGATGAAATTAAACTTAGTCGTGATTGGTTACGCCAAAGTCTGCGTCAGTCAAATATTGCTCAACAAATTGTAGTTTTAGATTGTCTTGTAGACACACAAAATACTGCATCTCTCCAGAATTGGCTAGAAGATTTGCAACAAGAATCAGAAATTAGTCAGTGTTTAATTATTGGTGCAGCTACTATTGAAAATGCCGAAGAATTTGCTACAGCTTTACTGACAACTTTGCAAACATCCAACTTACAAACAGGTTTATCTGTTGCTGGCTGGATTATGGGTGTACAGCGCGAACTTGCAGAAAGTCAAATTTGGCGTAATTATTGGCTAGGGGGAATGCAGGGAGTAATTGAAATTTTACCTGCAACTTCACAACAAAAATCCCAACGAGTTGATTTAGGGATTTGTCCTTATATGGGATTAAGAGCTTTTAGTGAGAAAGATGCAAAATATTTCTTCGGTCAAGAAGTTCTCACCCAAAGAATAATTAATGAAGTTAATCATCAATCTTTTTTAGCAGTAGTTGGTGCTTCTGGGAGTGGTAAATCTTCCGTAGTCCAAGCGGGATTAATGGCACAGTTAAGGCTGGGAAAACAACTTCCGGGAAGTGAAACTTGGCTAATTAAATATTTGCGTCCTGGGGAAAACCCACTGCAAGAATTAGCCAAAATCATGGCAGATGCTGAAGAAAATCCCTTACAAACTGAAGGGTTATTACATTTAGGCGGTGAGGGTTTCGTCCATTGGTTACGCACCAGAAATGAGCCAATGGTAGTTTTAGTAATTGACCAATTTGAAGAAATTTTTACGCTGCCGGCTACAGGCGATCGCCAAGTTTTTCTTGATATTCTTTTAGAAGCTTTAGACTACGCATCCGACAGATTTAAATTAATCATTACTCTCCGCGCCGACTTTATTTCACCTTGTCTCGAATTACCCAAACTATCGCAAAAATTACAAGCATCTCATGTTTTAGTTCCACCCCGGTTGAGTGCAGAAAATTATCGCCAGATTATCGAAAAACCAGCCGAGCAAGTAGAATTAACAGTTGAGCCAGGTTTAGTTGAGTTACTGTTAAATGATTTACAACAATCGGCGGGAGATTTACCTTTACTGCAATTTGTTTTAGAACAGTTATGGGAACACCGCGACCAAAATACAGGTGAATTAACAGTTTCAGCTTACCGCGATAAAATTGGTGGCATAAAAGTAGCTTTAGAACTCAAAGCTCAAGCCATTTATGATAGTTTGTCACCAGAAGAACAGAAAATAGCCCAATGGATTTTTCTATCTTTAACTCGTCTGGGACAGGGTACAGAAGATACTAAAAAACAAGTCCAAAAATCCCAACTATTGCAAGGTAAATATTCACCATATTCAGTTGAGAAAATTCTACAAAAGTTTATTGATGCCAAATTAATTGTTGTTAATTTACCAGAAAATGACGCAAATATCGGGCAGAGTCGCACTGCTGATTCTATTTCTCAGGAATTAGAAATACTCAAAAGCGAAGTAACTATAGAAGTAGCTCACGAAATTTTAATTCGTCATTGGTCGAGTTTACGTTGGTGGTTGGATGAAAACCGCGATCGCTTATATCAACAAGAGCGTTTAGAAAAGAAACGCAAAGAATGGGAACAAAAGCAAAAACACCCCGATTTTCTTTTGCAAAAAACTCAACTCACAGAAGCAGAAGCATATTATCAAAAATACAAAGATTACCTCACCCCCCCAGAAAAAGAATATATCCAAGCCAGTAGAAAAGCGCGGCTAAAAAATCGTTTTTTACTAGGTAGTACTAGTACCATTACTTTATTATTAATTGCAGCTTCTGGGATAGTTGCTTGGCAACAACAACAGCAAAATCAGTTAGCTCAACTCATCCGCTATAGTTCATTTAATATTATTACACCTGATATTGCTAAAACAACATTAAATAGTCTATCTGCATTGTTGACTAACGCTAATAAACATCAACAAGCTGGAGATATTAATCAAGCATTGGATGATTATCGGCAGATTTGGCGGATCACTTTGAATTTACAAGACAAAATTAGTCAAGAGCCACAAAAATTTGCTGATATTCTCAAGCACCAAAATACATTGCAACAAGCATCGCAACAAGCTGAAAAATCCTTAGCAGAAATCATTAAAAAAACTAGACTGTCTACTTTAGAAGCTGAACTCCAACAAGGTAAATTTGGCGATTTAGTGGATACTGATTTTGCCAAGTTAGAAAACCAATATACAGGCGCACTCAAAACATCTTATGCAATTTTGATGCGTGAACAAGGTGCAAAAGCTGATGTCAATAATGATGGTTATCTCACCGAAGGAGAAGAAAAACTTCTACCTTGTGAAACTCTCAAAGATATTGAAGCATTGTGGCGCAAATATACAGAAAATCGGTGTAATTGGACAGATGAATCTACTTGTAGAGAATTGCAAGGACAAAACCTCACAACTAAGTTATCATTTCCTCCCAGTGCTTATCTTTTAAAAAGGCGCTGGGATGAGTGTCAAGTGATAGTAGGAGGCAGTGGTTCGGCTGCGCTCACCAACCGGAGGCAGGACGCTACCTATAGTCAATCTTGGGGTATATTATACAGCCAGTAAAATTCTAACTTATGTCAGTATTTATAACATCAATCTCCATTAATTATGGCTATACTAAATATAGTTGTATCAAGCATATTTGACTAAATTAAAATGGCAAATTTTACTATCTCAAATATATTTTTAACCCTAGGAATTATTTTCTTAGTAATTTCTGTCTTGGGACAATCAAAGTTAGGTTTTATTGAAATTAATCCAGGCTGTTTTGGTAGAGTGTTAGCCTTATTTCTTGGAGTTGCTAGTTTAGCCTTTGTATTTTTAGGCGGTAATTTCTCAGTAGAAACTGTTGACTTAATTAGAAACTATTTAGCAAAGGCTATTCAACAAAATATCCCGCAGCTTAACGAAATTTTACACTCTTAATATCACTTATTAATTTATGAGATGCTGTAGAGACGGGGAGCATCCCACTTTTTGTATGTCATTGCGTAGGCGTTAGCCTTCCCAAAGGGTACGCAACGAAGTGAAGTGAAGCAATCGCAAAGTCTCGCACTAAGAACAAAACCATGCGATTGCTTCGTCGTGCCTCCTCGCAATGACTTTTATTCTTTAGTTGCTAAATAAAAACTGGGATGCACCCGTAGAGACGTTACATACAACATCTTGGTATTAAATTGTCATAATACTCATAGGAATTATGCAATGCTCGTAAGGGTGTAGGTATTCAAAACCCTTACACCCCAACACCCTTAAACACTTACACCCATTCCATAATTACGATTAAAAATAAGCTCCTACTAAACTATAAGTTAAACTAGCTAATACCAACAGAGTTACAACAATATAAGTTAATTCGCGCTTGAAGATAAAAGCCAATAAAGAAATAATTACACGTAAAACAGGTGTGGCAATTAATAGTAATAAACCTAATTGAATAATCCCTCGACGGCTACCTGCTAAAACTGCATTGAAGACACCAGCAGGGGAACGAAACTCTGAGGGTTCACCGTGAAAAACTTGATATGTAGCAGGTTCAGAACCGTGGTGAATTAAATATAATATTCCACCCAACAACACCACAGCACTAGCTATTAACACACCATACTTTAAAAGATTACTGAGTATGTATTCTAATTGCTGTTCGCTGGCTGTTTTGCTGACTATCTGACTACTATTAATCTCACTGTTATGGCGTTGTTCTTCTAATTGTTGAATATCTGAGTCTGGTTCTTCTGCTGGCAAGGTAATTGTTGCGACTTCAGTCTCTGCTGATGTTGATGATTGCCAACGAAAAATAGAATTAAACTCATACATATTACAGCCCCCCTATTAGACTGTTATAGACCATTTTAAAAGCCATTACTACTAGCACAAGACTGAAAATAATTCGCAAAATTTGTGTTTTAGCACCTATAAGCACTTTGGCTCCTAAAAAAGCGCCAGGTAATACTCCTAACATCACCGGCATTGATAATCCCGGATCGATGTAACCTCTGGCTAAATAAACCCCGGCGGATGCGGCGGCGGTGACACCAATCATAAAATTGCTAGTGGTAGTAGAAACTTTAAAAGGTATACGCATGGCTTGATCCATTGCTAGTACCTTGAATGCACCTGAACCAATGCCAAGTAATCCTGATAAAATTCCAGCAACGAACATCACACTAAACCCTGCTGGTACAGCATTAACTTGATAAGACATCAAGCCATCGGGAGTGGGATAAGTACCATTGAGGTTGAAATAATTGGCTAAAGGATCTGCGGGTTGATCTTGATCAATTTCTATTCTGGGTCGTTGCGAAAGATATGCTGAATAAATCAAAACGATCGCTAAGACAATCGTCAACATTTTAACAGAGACAAATACCGCAATCATCGCCCCAATAATTGCCCCAATTGTCGTAGCAACTTCTAAAAACATGCCTAGGCGTAAATTGGTGTAGCCTTTTTTGATATATGTGGAGGCTGCACCCAAGGAAGTCGCAATCACAGAGACTAAGGAAGCACCGACAGCATAGCGAATATCTACGCCAAAGACGGAAGTTAATAGGGGGACAATGACAACTCCACCACCCAAACCCGTTAACGCACCGACAAAGCCAGCACTAAATGAACCAAGCCAAACTAGTAAAGAAAATTCTAGTATGTTCAAACCTCATACCTCTTTTGATATAGGGAAATTCCCAGAGATTTTGCAGATGAATCTACTAACTACCCTGCTGTCTTCAAGATAAATTGAGTAAAGTTAAGCTGCCACTGTCAATAACAATAAAAGCGCCTAGCCCCATGAGTACAAAAGGCATAAAATTATTCCCATAACGAGTTAACAAGTTAGCGATCGCAGTTTGGTTAGTTAATTGATTAGCTACGTAACACAAACATCCCACCAACGTAAAAAACACACCCAAAATTACTAATAAACTTTCCCAAGTGGCGCTGGCGAACAAAGGCACATAAATACTAATATTGTCAGTACCATTGGCAAATGTCACGGCTGCTACACTGTAAGTCTGCAAATTGAATAATTTGGCTAACAAAGTGTCTGGCGATGCTTCTGTTTGTGGTTCTACTGTGGCTGATTCATCTTCTTCTTGACTCAATAAGCACTTGATCCCAATAGCAATGGGAACTAAACCAAACAGCCCAATCCACGGACGTGGTAGGATTAAGCCACCAAAAAAACCCGGCAGACTTGCCATTACCAGTGCTGTAAAACCAAGATACTGCCCGACAATGATATGCCAACGGCGAAACTTGGCGTTAATCTGGGAGAAAAATAGCGTCAGTATCACTAAATCGTCGATATTTGTGGCGCTAAAGGCAAATGCCCCGGTACTAATTGCTGTAACTAACCCGTTCATATCAATTTAGTTCAAATCAGAATTTTTGTAATCAAAAGATGCAAAAATTTAAGGAATTTTGCTGCGATCGCTAAATCTGGCGTGGATCTCTTCAATTCCTTGGCGCATTCCTGCAACTAAGTGGGGAGAACGTCTTCTTTTGACAATGAACCAGCCGCTAGTTGCAACTATGTACATCAAGAATAAGTAGGGAAAGGCATCATAAGGCGCTTCCGGAACTGGAAATAGGCTACTACCAGGGATGCCAATACTACCCAAAACCGGAATCATCATAAAACCAACCCCAAGGATAGAAAACGCGATATCTCGGCGGCGTAGCTTGTTGATTTTATACAGATAAACAGGTGCAGCAATGGAAATCAAAATATAGACAGTCAAAAATCCATAGCTACAAATAGCCCCCAAATAGCCCATACAATCAAACAGCTTGATATTCAAAAAAGACATCCCCGCCGGCACAAGGAACATAATCAAAGAACACATTGTGACTGCAACATGAGGTGTTTTATTAGCTGCGTGGGCTGTACCTAACGATGAATGAAATAAACCATGACGCGCCATCAAAAAGAAAACTCTAGAGGCGGGGTTGATACTACCTAGAATGCAAGCAAAGAAGCTAAACAAAGCACCCAAACCCACTAATTCACCCAAAAGGCCGACTCCTGCCTGTCGGGATAACAATCCTAACGGTTCCTCTGTGTTGGTAATAGATACGCCAGCATGGCTAAAACCCAAGACTTCTATATAAGTTGTGCAAACATAAAACAACCCAGCCAAAATTACACTACCCATGACTGATTTTGGTATGGTTCGCAAGGGATTTTTCGCTTCATCACCCAAAGATGTGGCACTTTCAAAGCCAGAAAATGCAAACATGACTAACACCAATCCCGTCGCTATACTACCCGGAGTGGTATCAGCCAAGGTCAGTTGAGACATATCCAAGGCAAAACCTTGGTGCGCCCAGATAATCAAGCACAAGATAGCAATTAAAAAAATTGATATTCCTTCCATCCACAACATAGCGACAGCAGAAAGTTGGATATCTTTGTAAGCTGCATACCAAGAAATTCCAGCACCGATCGCCAGTAATGTAATACTTGAAGGATGAATGCCTAAATGCCCAATTAAAACACCACTAAAATTGGCAAAACCGCAAAGCACAGACATCCCCGTGAATAAATAAGCTAGTACTAAACTCCAGCCACAAATCACTCCGGCTGTTGCACCTAAACCTTTGGTGATGTAGGAATAAAGTGAACCTGGAGATGCCGAACGACTAGCAAATTGATTGATATTAATACTGACAAATAATAGTCCCACTAAGCCAATCAAAAAACTTAGCCAAGTACCGTTACCCGAAAGTGCAACGATTAAACCAATGTTAGATGCGGGTATTGTTGTTGGTGCAATTACCGCAAAAGATTGCGCTAACACTTCCGTGAAAGACAGACATTCTGGCTTTAAGCCATGCAGACTTTGATGAGCAGAAATTTCCTTTTTCATCTTGCAAGTTTTAGTTTGGCAAATGGCGCATAGAATGATGGTTGTCACAACAAATTAGGGGAGAGCTTTTAGTTATACACTACTAAAAACCATTCCTGATTTTGAATGATAGATATTGGTATATCTATCAAATGGCAGCGCCTATCGTTAGTTTTATTTCTCAAGATAGATTTAATACTACCCCATGTATTTTCTACAATCAAGTAGACAAAAAATCTAATTTTTATGATTTTTTAAGCAATGCAAATCCCAAATCTAACAGGAGTTATGGGTGTTTAAATATGGCAACTCTCTCATTAATTCTGCTTGCTGACTGTGGAGAAGAATATCCGTAAATATCATCGGGATAAGTGCCATTTAAACCCTAAAGTTATGAGGTGATAACATAGATATCGCGCCCTTATTTGATATGTGAATACAAGAGACAAGGGAAACAATGAGGACAAGAGAGACAGGGATAAATCGTTTAGGATAGCTATAAAATTAGTCAACAAGACAAAAATATGATATGAGATTTACAACATAAAGCTGATGATTTTTTGATGATTGGGTATACTCTGCAATTTTGAAAAAATAGGTACATAAAGATGAAAAAAATTAAATGCTTGTTGCTGACAGTTATATTATTTGCAAGTTTAGTATTTGCTCAACCAGCCTTAGCCGATCGCCCAAAAGTTAGCAAAAATCCAGATTATATAACTCTCACCAAAGAGTTAGAACAATTTCTCTCTGCCAAAACATCACAACAGCAATTAGAAGATTACACCCCTGAACAAATTGACCAAAAAATCAACGAATTAGAACTCCAAAAATATGCTTTTGAGTCAGGAATTGACTGGGGACAATGCACCAATCAAACAGGACAGACAATAGCTATTTACGGGCCAGAACCAAATTTAGATGATGATGAATACTCAGAAACAGCCGCGCTTTATTTCTTACCTGATGGCGCAACAACACAAGATAGATGGAATTGTAAAGGTATCTATTTACCCGCAGATGTAAATGCTGTAGCGTTAAATCCAGACCGATCTGGACAAGAATTTGTGGGTGATGTGGTGGTGAAAGTTCCTAATGGGACAAACTTAGTTCTCAAAACTAATCCTGATACTGGCGTAATTGAATTTAATCAAGTTGGCGCTAAAATTCTTCCAGCCAGTGATGTGAACTGGTATATTCCCAAAGTGTCGCAAACAATTGTTGAGGCTCATGTTGCAACTGCACCTACTAAGAAGGGGTGAGTAGGAAAGTCGGGAATAGTAAGCTATTAAGCACTTAGTTTGCAGTTTAGACCGCAGGGGAGCAGAGGGGCAGAGGGGCAGAGGAGAGAGTTTAAGTCATTTATGTACAATTTCAATAGTGCAGCTTAAATGCTGATTAGCTTATTACTGTAATTATGTACAAAGTTTTGAGTCAGAGCCGCTCACCAAAAAGATTTACTCGTGAGTGGCTAATTTTTCCTGTTCTTCTGGGAGTAAAGTAGTTTCCGCCGCAGGTTGTACACCAGGGACAGGTAAAGTTTTCACCAGATGGGGTTTAATAATCATACTCACGCCAGTTCCCCAAGCGATCGCCACCATCCAACCTGCGAGAATATCACTGGGAAAGTGAACTCCCAAATACAGGCGTGTCCAGGCAATAGTTAATATATACAAGCTACCAAAAATCCATACCACCCAGCGCCAAGAACTTTGCCAAGCTAAAATCAACAAGATAATAGCCAAGGTAGTACTCGTCATAGCATGGCCGCTAGGAAAAGAAAAATCTAACTCTGGGGCGAGGGATGTCCAAAAATCTGGGCGGAGACGATGCCATAATTCCTTAGCAGTGCGGTTGATAAAGGCACTTCCCAAGGCAGTGATTAACAAGTAAACTAGCGATCTCCAGCGTTTTTGCCAGAGTAATATCAGGGCAATTGTGATTAAAATTGGCAGCACAGTCCAAAATGACCCCAACTTAGTCAGCGCCACCGCCAAAGTATCTAACTGGGGGTTGGCTGTAGAGTGAACCGCCAATAAAATCGGCACATCCCAAGGGAAGCCAGCTTGATATTGCCAAACTTGCACAGCCAAAACTTGAAATATCTGCAATGGTAAATATACTCCTACAAATAGAAGTAAAAGCGATCGCCAACGGGCAACCAGCAGATTTCTGATAAAAGAAACAGGTGTCCTTTTCTCTGCATCCATATCAACTTTTGTTTTGTATACAAGGGATGACCAACCTTTTCAAGAGTGCTGAGTAAAAAACAAAATAATTACACTCAGCACTCAGCACTCAGCACTATTCAAGTGATTGCAAACGTACAGCCACACTACCAGCATGGGCTGGTAAACCTTCCGCCTCAGCTAAAGTCACCGCAGCTTTACCAATTTCTTGCAACGCGGCTTGATTGCATTCTAAATAAGTAATGCGTTTGAGAAAATCATACACACTCAAACCAGAAGCAAACCGCGCCGAACGAGAAGTTGGTAAGACATGGTTAGGGCCGCCCAAATAATCACCTATCGCCTCTGGGGTGTAGCGTCCTAAAAACAAACTACCGGCGCATTTAATTTGACTGGCGAGTAACTGCGGGTTATCTACGCATAACTCAACGTGTTCAGGAGCCAATTGATTCAGCAATGGTATACTTTCAGCCAAATCACCCACTACAATAACTGCACCATGATTTAGCCAACTATCACTCGCCACTGCTTGAGTAGATAGTTTGGTAAGAACTAATTCAACGGCGGTGATCACTTGCTGGGCGAAAACTGCCGAATCAGTAATTAAAATAGATTGGGCGCTGGGGTCGTGTTCTGCTTGCGATAACAAATCCCAAGCTATCCACTCTGAGTTATTTTGATCATCGGCTACCACCAAAATTTCCGAAGGGCCAGCTATGCTATCGATACCCACAGTCCCGAATACCTGCCGTTTGGCTTCCGCAACATAAGCATTACCAGGGCCAACCACTTTATCTACAGGTTTAATCGTTTCTGTCCCGTAGGCGAGGGCGGCTACTGCTTGCGCCCCACCAATACTATATATTTCTGTTACGCCAGCCACCTGTGCCGCCGCTAACACAGCCGGGTTAATTTCACCCCGTGGCATAGGTACGGTCATCACAATGCGTTCCACCCCAGCAATTTTGGCAGGTAAAGCATTCATCAACACCGAACTAGGATAGCTGGCGCGTCCACCAGGGACGTAAATACCCACTTGCGAGAGAGAAACCCAATTTAAACCGAGTTTTACCCCTGTTACGTCGGTGTAACCAATATCTTGGGGCAGTTGTTTTTGGTGAAAGCTGCTAATGCGTTCGGCGGCTAATTCCAGGGCGACTCTCACATCAGCCGGACATTTGGCGGCTTGGGTGGCGATAAAATCCGCACTCAGATGCAAAGATTCTGGGCTGAAATGGTCGAAACGAGTAGTATATTCCTTAACTGCGGCATCACCCCGCACTTTTACATCAGCCAGAATGCCGCGTACTGTACCACTAACATCAACCGTGGCTTCCCGGCGATTATTGACGAGTGCTTGGAACGCGGTGGAAAAATCTGTGTCAGTTGTTTTAAGTAGCTGCATGGACAATATCTTTGAAATCAGTGCAGGTTAGCAGTCAGGATATTAATTAGTGTAGAGTATGAGGCGATCGCCTGGTGGGGTTGCTGGTAAATCTTGCAGGACTTACGCAAAAGTTATGAAACATCAGTGGAACTCTACGGAAATAAACATAGCTGATGAATCAAGGTAATACCAATTCTGTATGAAGATGCACTGAATTAAAGAACGAACCGCAAAGGGCGCATAGACGCGATAGCGGCTTCCCGAAGGTTAGAACGCAAAGAAAGAAGAGATAAAAGATTAAGTGCAGCCTCACATAGAATTGGTATAAGAGTATCTCAATTAGGCTTGACACAAGAAATTAGAAGAACCTAAGATTTACCCTTAAACGGTCGCGCGGCTCCAAGTCAAGTCACTTAAATCTAAAACGTAATCAACTGAATTATCTATATAATCTTCTATTTTCTCATTATTAATCACCCACAAGTTACCACCAGTAATGTGTATTTTATCTGTTTCTTGATAGATAGCTTTGTGTTTACTGATCCATCCTGGTTTTTCTCCATCTGTTGCTACTTTTTCTATGACAAATGTGTGGATATTTAATCTATAAACTGGAGTTTCATGATAAATTCTTGTACCGAAATATCCTAAGTTGCCAATGATATATATGTATTCTCCAACTAATGTGGCAGAATGAAAATCAGTTGGGGGAAATACATCTTGGGGATAGCCAAAAATCTGAAAATTACCATCACCTTGATAAACTACCACATCGTTATATATACAAAAATCAGGGTCATAGGAGTCTTCATGTTCACCAGCAATTTCGATAATTCTGCCATCTGGTAATTGTGTAATGCTTCTGCCAAAGCGGTCGTAGCTCCATACTTTATCTTGCCAATTTTCTGTATCATCAAAAAAATTTTTAGCTGCATAAGCAGAACAACCATGACAAATCATTGCCTGCCAAAATGGTATTTCCATCAACTCTGGATTGCTTTTGCCAAAGCGCGGCTGTTTGCCAGCAAAATATTGCTCTGGAGTTACTTGTGATAATGAAAATTTGTTGTTGTCAATTCCGGTGAGCGATCGCCGCATATCATCGTTAATATCGCTGATATCTTCACCAGATGCAATTAACATTCTGACAATTTCTTTATTTTTCGCTACCTTAATGGCTTTGTCATCGCAATGATTTATACTGCTGGGGTTTGCGCCAGCTTCTAGTAAAATTTTGACGCAATCAGTAGCACCATACTCTGCCGCCATGATTAACGCAGTGTTACTAAATTCATCAGTAGCTTCAATATCAAATCCCTCTGCAATTAGCCACTTTAATACTTCCAGTCTATTATTTTCTATTGCATACATTAACGGCGTTTTTCCGCAGTTTCCCACATCGTTGTGATTTGCTCCCGCCGCTAGGAGTAATTTAGCTTTAGGTAATTCACCTACCTGAATACTCAATAACCAAGGAGTTCTATCCCAACAATCACGCACATTTTGATCTGCGCCTTGTTCTAGCAAGAACTTTACTTGCTCTAGGCTGCCAAAAACTATAGCGTGCATTAATTCTGTCCATTCCAGTTGCTCTGGGTTAGCACCTGCGTTCAATAATAATTGGACAGCATCAAATCTCCCAACATGAGCAGCTACTTTAATTGCAGATTCACTATAGCTACTCATCCCATTGACAGCAGCACCTCTAGAGATGAGTAAATTCAAAGTTGATATTAAGTTTTCATCTTGGACAATATCTCGACCATACATAGCATGAATTAAGACATCATATCCATCTGAAGTTTGATAGTTAATATCGGCTCCAGCATCGAGAATCAATTGGATTTTATCGAGATTTCCTGACTGCACAGCTAACCCAAGTACGGTATTTTGAGATTCTGGTTCAACAGCATTGACATTCGCGCCATTTTCTAAGAGAAAGCGAATCATCTCAACCCCTGCATTGGAACTACTAACTGCACACATTAATGGTGTTTGCTGGGAATACTCGTCTAGGCATTCAATATCAACACCATTGGCTATTTTATCTGCGACTCCTGCAATGTTGCCCTGCTGGACATCAATATGAATTTTTTCCATACATTTTCTGAGTTAACTTCTGATATAAATTACTACAACCAGAAGCGATCGCGCTTTTCATCTTATCCCCATAGATAGGAATACGGTTTGATTCCTGAATCTAATTGTGTGGTGCGCGAAGCGCAGCGCAAGCGCGATAGGCAGGGAGTAGGGAATGGGGAGTAGGGAGTAGGAAAGAAGTCTGCTCTGGGTGTACTGATTTTTTTCCCAAATCAAATATTAGTCCTAGTACAGGTTGGCGTAAATAAACAGACCATAAGAAATTGCTAAAAAGCTTGTAGTATCGTTATTCTTTCTTTTTACTTTTGCCTTTTTACTTTTGCCTTGTTGTACTAGTACAGAAAGGCAAAAGTAAAAAGGCAAAACATGGTAGGGAACATCTGTTTTCTACCATTTATTGTCCTAATACCAATTCTATGTGAGTCTGCATTTAATCTTCATATCTCTTCTTTCTTTGTGTTCTACCCTTCGGGAAGCTGCTATCGCGTCTATGCGCCCTTTGTGGTTCGTTCTTTAATTCAGTGCATCTTCATGCAGAATTGGTATAAATACCAAATATTGCTGTGGTGATGAGGCTGAAAGCTATGTTTAAATTTTATTAAGATTGTTGTGATACTGTTGCCTTTGTACATAGAACTTAAAAACAGTAAGTCATTGGCGATCGCATTAATTCCAGAACCTAGTCAAATTTAATTTTAAAAAACTTGTATCAATGAATCAAAGCCTCAGTGTTACTCCCACTCAGGAGGAAATTTTTCATCAAAATCTCTCTGGTACTCAACCACAGCTAATTGTTCCTCAAATCATGGTTCTGGCTTTAGAAATACTACTAGCATTACCACTGAGTATCGGCTTGGTAAAGTTGCATGTTGGCGGTATTGCTTGGATATTTGGTGGTATCGCTGCTGGTACAATCGTCCTCCAAGGATGTCGAATTTTCTATCAATACACACCCAAACCTAACAGAACTGCGAGAAAAATCGGGATGGGACTTGTAGGACTGACTGTGGGTTTATCTAATGGTAATAGTGACCTGATCAATTTAGCTGCTGGGATTCCGATATTTGTGGCTCTGACATTTTTTTTATTAGTATGTGGTAGCTGTATTGGCTATATTTATTCCCGACTCAGCAAAACTAATTTATTAACAGCAATGTTGGCGACAGTTCCCGGTGGCGTGGGTGTGATGTCATCAATTGCGGCTGATTACAATAAAAACGTGACTTTGGTTGCTTTAGTGCAAGCAATTCGGGTGACTTGTGTAGTATTGGTAATTCCTTTTATTGCGAGAACCACAGTTGGTAATGACTGGAATTCTGCAACACTTCCTGTCAAACAAGCTTTACTCAATCTGGAACCTTCACAAATCGGACTGTTGGTGGTAGCGTTGCTAATTACTGGAGTGATAGTTTATTGCGCTATTGTTTGGAAAATTCCGGCTGGAGATTTTTTTGGGGCGTTACTACTGGGTATATTTTTTAATTATTTTTTGAATTTCTTACCTTTTGTGAGTGGAGCTAACTTGAGTCCACAACCATTGGTGAATATAGTTGGTCAAATGCTGTTGGGAATTACCATCGGAGAATATTGGGGAGAAAAACCCACTTTTGGTAAACGAACTGTAGGTTGTGCGTTGATTTCTGTAGCGTTGACGCTGATTGCAGGTGCGATCGCTGCTATGCTGGCTATGCACTTCACTTCTTGGGATTGGTTAACTTGTCTTTTGGTAACAGCCCCCGGCGGTGCTGCCGAAATGATCTTAGTTTCCCTAGCCTTAGATCATAATGTGGAAATTGTCACCACAGGTCATTTAGTCAGACTAATCGCTATTAATAGTTCCTTGCCTCTTTGGTTATTTTTATTTCGCCGTCTTGAAAGTCAGTTGAAGTCTGAAGTCTGAAAGTTAATGGAAAGAAAAAACCTCGGTGTTGTTCAAACCGAGGTGATTAGGAGAAGTCCAAATGTCGATGGGAGATACCGATACCGAAGTCCGTTGTTCATCGCTAACAGCAAAAGACATCAAATTCTGACAATATCTTTATGTGTTAGCGGATTTGATTGTATTTAATTACCGATTTCTAAACTTATGTTAATAAGTGTAACTAAATTGTTACGATAAGTCAACATAAATTGACAAAGAACAGCTAATATTAGTAATAAGAAAAAGTTATGTAGTCAATAAACAGAAGCGATCGCTAGTACAACAAGGCAAAAGTAAAAAGAAATAATACTTATCAAGTCAGCTTTTTACCTATTTTTAATGGTTTGCTGATTTACGCCGCAGTGTACTAGTGAGAGAATGGGAAGTTATTTATCTATATATTCCTCCACTACTTTGAGCGCATCAGGAGGAATTTCTGTTACCAAGAGAAAGGGAAATGCTGGCGTAGAAGCTGAAATCGCATAATTCGGTGTCAAAAACACACTATATTGTTGAGCCTCTGGGGTGAGTTGTGCAGCCATAGCCAGGACTATCACCTTCACAAATTTACGAACATCGGCGGCTTGTTCTCCGACAACTTCGCCGCCAGTAAAAGGTGTGTTGGGTTGACCGGCTTGGTCTAAAGTAGTGCTGGGGTCTTTAACGCTGAGATGAGTACCACCAAGTATACCAACCAGCCATTTAGGTGCAGGAATTTTGTGAAACCCGACAACTTGTTCAGTCAACGCCGGAGTACTTTTATCGGCGGAACTTGCCAAGATGAGAGTCGGGACTTGTACCTTAGTTAAACCAGAGTCGCCAAACATCAAAGAACTGGTAGGATTAAGAGCGATCGCTTGCTTAATTCGAGTATCCCGCAGTTGATAGCTGTTGTTTGGTAGTTCTTGAGCAACGCACTGTGCAGTTTCACCCAAACTAAATACAGCCAAATTTTGTTTGCAGCGTTGTTTGAGCTTATCTAGTTGTAATTCACCACCAGCCAAGGCCAAAGCTGTACCGCCACCAAAAGAATAACCAATAACCATCGCATTGTTAGTTGCGAGTTTACCTGCTAACGGGTCGTTAGGAGTTTGGTTAACTTTGGCGAGTTCATCCAAAACAAAACTAATATCTTTGGGACGTTCTAAAAATTCTTGCGGTTTGAGGAGTTTACCCTTACCTTGTAAACCAGCATCAACATTTGTTTGATTACTACCAGGATGTTCGACAGCCACAAATACATAACCGTGGGATGCTAAATGTTCTGCAAGATAACGTAAGTCAGTCCGCACAGAACCCAAACCGTGAGAATAAACTATGACTGGTTTATTTGCAGTTGCAGCATTTGACCAATAAATATCTACAGGAATATTACGCTGACGTTGTTGGTCAAGCCAATTAACTTTCAAGACTTGGACTTCCGCCGTTCCAGGTTGACTGGGGTCAAATGGTAAAGAAACTTGTAGCGATTTTTGATTAAGTTGGGGTGCGATCGCTAACATAAATTGTTGAGTCCGCCAAAACGCCGTATTAAAATTACCAGACAACTTGAAAATTGCAGGTAAATTAATTTCCAGACTTTGACTCGGATAAGCCGCAATAAAACTCAGTAACGACAACCCTTGAGGCGCAGTTGCACCGATAACCGCTCCCGCTCTCAGAGCTTGCACACCGGCTTTATCCTTACGTACAAGCGCAGTCGAGAAATCATTAAGAATTGTTGTCCCAATCTGAGTATTGAGTAATCGATTCACAGTCACAACATTCAACGGTAGCGGCATTTTCAGCGTCTCTAACAAAAAGCGCCGTTCTTGGGAAGATAACTTACGACCATACAATTCAAAACCATTCGGGAAATCTCCCACTTCTGCTGCTTTTTGTAACTCAGCCAAAGAAACAGACTCCGCCAACAAGCCATAACGCAACACAACTTTATCAGCTGCTTTTGCCGCATTAGTTATACTTAGCAAACTTGTGTAAGTAAAAGTACAAAAGCAACCCACCAATAAATTTAAAGCTTTCCTACTAATTCTCATAAAAATATTCGTCAATGAATCCTGACGGGAATATAACGGATATTTTGACATTTGACGACTCTTAAGATTAAGGCAAGAAAATACGGAGATATCATTGAGTGCAAGATACAGCAACTGAGTGAAAAAAGTCATGAGTCATGAGTCATGAGTAATAAGTCAGAAATTTACTTCAGGACTTACGTAAGTGTCACAATTGGCGGTTGGTGCGTGACGCTAGAAATCTTATAACTACGTTCAAATCTTCTCGTTGCGTCACACACCCTACAGAAAAAATATGCCAGTTGCGTAAGTCCTATACTTATTACTTATTACTCATTACTTAATACTCATGCTTTACCTCACTTACTTCAAAAGTGCTCTATATGTAAGTAGAAGGACTAAATTAAACCTAACTTGAAGTTGCCGGGTTTCGACTGCGCTCAACCCTCGTCTTCTCAAGGATCGAGCATTGAGCGTTCGCGTAGCGTCTCCCTTGGGGAGAAGTCGAAATGCGTCTTCTAAATAATTGTGTCCACCTACTTATACTCCACGAATATGCAAAGTATCTACGGAAAATGCTCATCTCTATTTTTTTGTTGCGGATGTTAATAGAGAGCAGAATTTATCCCGCAAACATACTTTACTTGAGCCTTGAGTCAGCAGCCCGAATGACAGCTAAAAACTTTAGATTTCATCTTGTATGCGTCGCCCAATTATCTATATATTAATTTTGCTAGTTGCAATCTTGTTTGTGACTTTGTTTTGGCCTGTACATAACTCGCAATGTAACTCAGAAGCTTTTTTAAAATCAAACAAACAAAAACTTCAGATAACAGCCTCTCAAGTTGTTGTGCAACCCTGGCGTGGCGAACATCATGTATATGGGATTTTCATGGTTCCCGATGAATACAAAAAAGCACCATTTTTTGTGTTATCAGTCCAAGGTATTGGTAACTATTGTTCTAAACCATTTGGTTACAGCCAAAACTATGATGATGTCTTTGCCCAACCAGGAACTCATTTAATTAGGTATTATCTGAGGACGCGCATTGCGTTACGGATGATTTTTCAAGGTTTATATTTCCAACTTAATGATAAACAAAACTGGGTGTTAATCTACCCACAAGTTAAGTAGAAAGTCAGGAGGCGGTGGTTCGGCTGCGCTCACCAACCGGAAGCAGGAGGCAGGATAAGCTAAACCACATCTAGTTTACATAACGGAAATGCTAATAACTCTTGTGGGGTGGGCATCTTGCCCGCCCTAATTATGCAGTTTAAATGTGTAACAGCTTATTAGCCTTAAGGCGCAATGGGAGTTGCTAAACTTTCATGTTTGGCTAACAAAGCAGAGGTAGTATTCACAACAATTTGCGCCGCACCTGCAAAAAACGATCGCTCTATTGTACTAGGCTGATCACTAGGTTGATGATAATGGGGACTACGCAGATTAGCTGTATCTGTTACTAAAACTGCCCCTACTCCTTGATACCAAAACGGTGCATGGTCACTCCGCAGAGTATCAGGTGTGAGTAATCCTTTCAATGGAATAGGTACTGTGAGAACGGCTGGAAAATTAGCTGGTTGTGGGTTTTGAAAAGCACTCAGCAAAGGTAAATGTTCCGTATCTCCTACCACTGCTAAAAAGTCTCCCTTATCGCTGGGTGGCGTTACAGGTAAACCCGGTGGATATTGTTGACAGCCAGGAGTGTAGCAAGCATAACCAACCATATCCATAACAATCACACCACTGAGATTTTTTAACCGTTTGGCTTGAGCGGCGAAAGCTTTACTACCCAAAAGTCCGGCTTCTTCTTTGTCAAAAAAAATTAACTGTAAAGTGCGTGGTGTCTGTTGGGAACCAAGTAATCTGGCAATTTCTAAGAGTACCGCCACCCCAGTACCGTTATCATCAGCACCAGGAGAAGCGGCGACTGTATCATAATGTGCGCCGACGAGGATTGTACCTGCTGTTTTGTCAGTCCCTAAACGTTCTGCAAAGATATTCACACCCTCAGTAAATTTCTCTAGCTGTGGTTTCCAGCCGGATTTTTTTAATTCACTTGTGATATATGTACGAGTACGCGATCGCTCTGCTGTTGTATGGCGTTGAAAATTTAACTTTTCAATGTGGGCAAGCAAATTCTCAAGGGAAACTTGTGGTGTATTGTCTTGTATTGGCGGCTTGGGTTGAGCTTCCTTGGCTGGTACTTGCTCAACAATTTCTGGTGCAGCAGCCTGGGGTAAAAAACTATTGAACGCAATACTTCTACTACCAACAATGACAACTACCACCAGCACCAACAGCACTAGCCAAATCCGTTTTTGCATACATTGAACCCTGCTTTCCAAACCTAGAGTAGCGCAAACACAAGTTTGACGACTTGTCTGTTGACAGAGGCGAAAATTTGACATATTGTTCCTTGTTTGGGCAGTGCTGAAGGCTGGATATGTTAGATTTGTCGCTCATCGCCATCCTGGGATTTCTCGGCAGTTTTGGGCATTGCTTCGGGATGTGTGGCCCTTTAACAGTGGCTTTTTCGTTGTCTGGTAAGCAAAATGGGCAGAAATCGACCTCAGAATTTTCCTCGACTTGGCAACAGCAATTAATATTTCACTTTTTACTGAATCTTGGCAGAATGTTGAGCTACGCCCTGGTGGGTGCAGGAATTGGGGCTGTCGGTTCGGTATTGTTTGAAGGTGGACAACTAGCGGGAATTGGCAGTGAATTTCGCCGTTGGATGGCGATGATTACGGGAATTATGCTGATTTGGTTTGGCTTAGGGCAAATTAAACCAAATTGGTTGCCCCATATTCCGGTATTACACCCTTTATTAAAAAGTAATTTACACGATCACCTGAGTGCAGGTATGGTCAAACTTTCCTCGCAAACCAAATGGTGGACACCCATATTTTTGGGAATGACTTGGGGTTTAATGCCTTGTGGTTTCTTATATGCGGCTCAAATCAAAGCCGCAGAAACCAGCAACCTCTGGATGGGTGCAGCCACAATGTTAGCCTTTGGTTTAGGAACTTTACCCACGATGTTGGGGGTTGGTGTTTCCACTTCGTTAGTTAGTAAAGATAGGCGCAGTCAATTATTTCGCTTAGGTGGTTGGGTAACACTGTCCATTGGTGTAATCACCTTATTGCGGACTGGCGACACAATGGTAGACTACACCGGACACGCCGCCCTATTTTGTCTGATGTTGGCTTTAATTGCTCGCCCAATTAGTAATTTATGGGCTGCACCTATGCGTTATCGGCGGGCTTTGGGTGTGGGTGCTTTTGTGCTGGCTTTAGTCCACACCACCCATAACATTGAACATTCTCTGCAATGGAATTTTGCCGCTTTTTGGTTTTTTCCCAGGGAATTTCGCTGGGGGATAGCTGCGGGTGCTGTAGCATTGATCTTAATGACTCCTGCTGCTTTAACGAGTTGGGAATCGTTGCAAAAATCTTGGGGTAAACTTTGGCGACAAATTCATCTTTTAACTGTGCCGGCTTTAATCTTGAGTACCTTTCATGCAGTGGTGATAGGTTCCCATTACCTGGGTTCTCTAAAATCAACTTGGGGTAATAAGTTGGCAACAGTGCTACTAGTTACAGCTACCCTTGGAGTATTGCTGTTGCGTTGGGTAAAAGCAGGTGAGCAGGTTAAGAAGTAAAAAGTAAAAAGTAAAAAGTAAAAAGTAAAAAGTAAAAAGTAAAAAGATAATCTCCATAAATAAATTTAGGGGATTTCATCAGGACATATTATTTTTCGCTGCTGTGCGCCTCGAAATAAATGTTTTTATTTTGTTCCATATATAAATTTAGAGGCTTACGAGCATTTTTATTTTTCTTTATTTTGCCTTTTAACTTTTGCCTTATTTGGTGAGCATGAATTATTTTCCAAGCATGAAAAAATTACAATCCGCATTATTGCTGTTTTGTGTAGCGATCGCAATTACTAATATTCACCCAGTCTTGGCCCATAAAGTCCAAGTAGCCGCAGATGTCGGCGCGACTCTCCATCTCGAACCCAATGATAATCCCCGTGCTGGCGAACCTACCCAAGCTTGGTTTGCTCTGGCACGGAAAGGTGGACAAACCATTCCCCTCGCTCAGTGTAATTGTCAGTTGGCAGTTTACGCCGAACCCCACACCCCCAGCGAACCAGCACTACTGGAACCATCCCTCAAACCTGTATCCGCCGAACGCTTCCAAGGTATTCCCGGAACCGAAATCACCTTCCCCAAACCCGGACTTTATCAATTACAACTCAGTGGTAAACCCGCAAAAGGCGCTAATTTCAAACCCTTTACCCTCAAGTTTGAAGTCACCGTCGCTGCTGGTACTCAAAGTAATACACAAGATTCTCAAAAAGTCAATATTAATAATGCCAACAGTGATGCTGTAGCTCAGGAAACTACAAAAACTTTACCACCCTGGGCGATCGCAATTCCCGGTTTTGTACTAGTCGGGATTTTCGTAGTTTTCTGGCAACAGACAAGAAGAAGTTAGTTGTAGTGAAGTGCTGAGTGCTGAGTGCTGAGTGCTGAGAAAAAAATTCTTCTCCTGCGGTCTGTATAATCAGTGTTTTACCAGATATGAGATGAGTGGTCTTGTAACTCAGCACTTTCAACTCAGCGAGAAGTTGCGTGCGGAGAGAACTTGCGTGCGCGGGTTCCCCGCGTTGAGCAAAGTTCGGAGGCTTTCCCCCGTTGAGCAAACTTCGGTGACTCAGCACTTTTTATTTGTGTCGTTTTTGATGCCATTGCCAAGCATGACTCACAATATCTTGGATATCTGGATATTGCGATCGCCAGCCGAGGATTTTTCTCGCTTTTTCACTACTACCAATTAAAACAGGTGGATCACCAGGACGGCGATCGCATTCTTGGACGGGAATTGAGAAGCCAGTCACCGACTCAGCCGCCGCAATCACTTCACGCACTGAAAAACCATTACCGTTACCCAAGTTAAATACTTCGCTATCGCCACCCTGTAATAAATATTCCAGCCCTAAAACATGGGCATCGGCTAAATCGTTCACATGAATATAATCACGAATACAAGTACCATCAGATGTGGGGTAATCTGTGCCGAAAATTGAGATAGATTCCCGCTTACCCAAAGCTGTTAATAATATCAAAGGAATTAAATGAGTTTCTGGGTTGTGGTCTTCACCTAGTAAACCATCAGGATTCGCACCAGCCGCATTAAAGTAGCGGAACCGGACTGATTTTAAATTATAAGCAACATCAAAATCAGCAAGAATCCGCTCTACCATCAGCTTAGTAGCCCCATAAGGATTGATGGGGTCTTGGGGATGGTCTTCGGGAATTGGGACGACTTCTGGGACTCCGTAGGTGGCGCAGGTAGAAGAAAATACGAACTTGTGAATGGATGCAGCCAGCATTGCTTCTAATAAAGTCAGCGTACCGACCACATTGTTACGGTAATATTTTGCGGGGTCAGTCACGGACTCGCCTACGTAAGCATAAGCAGAAAAGTGCATCACAGCCGCAAAATTACGGGTTTTAAATAATTCATCTAATAAAGGGCGATCGTTTGTATCACCCACTACCAGTTCTACCTGTAAAACTTGCTCTACCAACTCTCGATGACCGTAGACCAGGTTATCAAGTATTACCACGTCATAACCTGCTTGCTTGAGAGCCAGTACAGTATGAGAACCGATGTATCCTGCGCCCCCGGTGACTAAAATGCTGGGTTTTTGTGGCGACATAGTTTTTCCCCTCTGAGTTAAAAATTCCTCAATTAATTATGGGTGTAGGGATGTAAGGGTGTAAGGGTGACAGAAAAAATTTTTTCTCACCTGGAAAATTATAAATAATAGACGCAGTGTCAAAAAATTGCTCTAAAATCACTACGACGGTAGTCTTTAGGTGTGAGGCTGGTAATATTTGCAGTCAAGTAAAAGTGCGATTACAATTTGACGGTCAAATACACAATCTTGCTCCAAACCTAGGCTGATCGCACTAGAAAATTTGAGAGTTACTCTATGTTCATATTGTTGAGCCGCGTACTACTGTGGCTGCTTGTAGGCACTATCGTATATTCTTTGTTCCAGAGGTTCTATCCTCAAGGAACTTTCGCCGGAAGGGTGGTCTTGGTGATTATTTTGGTTGTCATAGCGTTGTCGTTCATTAATCCTAATGAACCAGCTGTGGCTTCTTTGTGGAGGGTGATCTCCTTTCCACTCAAACCCTTGGGTGCATCAGTGTTAATGATGATTTTTGCCGCCCAGAAAATTAAGGATGGTGGGATAGCAAAACCGGGGGGAACATTACTAGCTGCATCGCTGATTATTTTGCTGTTGTCCAGTACACCAGCGATCGCTTATTTTTTGGTGAGATCACCAATTGCGGCGACAGCTACTAATTCCACTTTAACAAATCAGGCACTGGTCAGAAATTATCTGCCGGCTGGGGCGACTGGTTCGGAAGTACTGGTTGCATTTACTCCTGGTGTGACAACTAGTGATGTAAGTGCGATCGCACTTAACGCGGCGGATATCAAAATCCCACCGTACTTGTTACAAAATCCCCAGCAAATTCGAGAACGGGGTTTGCGATTAGAGGACTTTGTACCCAGTGCGGAAACACTGCAACTTACTACCCAAGTTTGGGAAAGTTACCTTAACCAAGTTTACTTTTTCTTACGTGGTCGCCAGTCCTAGGGTTAAAAAAGTAAAATTAACAAGGCCGCAATGCTATCCCCTAGTGGCTGGCCTTATTTAAAAACCTGAATTCAGCATTGAGCCTAAGTGGCAATCAGAAATAGTATCTATCGCTACTCCCACGCCAAACTACTATCTTTGACTGCAATTTAGGATGAGAATTCAGCAGATAATTTTCTCTACTGAATTCTGATGACACACTCCTGAATTCTTTGTAGATAAAATATAAACCTACGATCCGTTTGTTTTAGGATGATGGAGTTGCAAAGTTGCTTTAATGGCAAAATCTCGACGACTAGCTAAACTCGGTGCTTACCTGCGTCCTCATTGGGTAGAGGCAACATTAGGTATTTTTGCTTTGTTGTCTGTCAATGGCTTGGGCGTTTATATTCCTTGGTTGATTCGCGGTTGTGTTGATATACTGTCAACCCAATTTAGTTGGAACCAACTCATACATTATGTAGTAATCATTGTTTTGTTGAGTTCAGCAATGTGGTTAATCCGCATGGCTTCTCGAATCTGGCTATTTGGCGTAGGACGACAGGTAGAATTTGACCTAAAACAACGGATTTTTGAACATTTACTCAAGTTAGAACCTGCTTATTTTGCTACCAATACCGCCGGAGATTTGATTAATCGTGCTACCAGCGATGTGGAAAATATTCGGCGTTTATTGGGTTTTGCCGTACTGAGTTTAGCCAATACTTTTTTTGCTTATGCTTTAACACTGCCAGTCATGTTGACGATTAGTGTCGATATGACACTATATTCCTTGGCAGTGTATCCTATGATGTTTTTGTTGGTACATTTGTTTAGCGATCGCCTCCGCAAACAACAAGCCGAAGTCCAAGAAAAACTCTCTGATATTAGTGAACTAATTCAAGAAGATATTAGCGGCATTGCCTTAATTAAAATCTACGCTCAAGAAGAAAACGAGCGCCAAGCCTTTGCCAAAAAAAATCAACAGCTATTAAGAGCGAACTTACAATTAGCCAAAAGCCGCAATGTGTTGTTTCCTTTAATTGGCGGTTTAGCTAATCTCAGTTCTTTAATTATTATTTGGTTAGGAACAACCCGAATTTCTGGCGGAACTTTAGCCGTTGGGGACTTTTTAGCACTGCTAATTTATGTAGAAAGGCTAGTATTTCCCACCGCTTTATTAGGTTTTACCATTACCACCTATCAACGAGGTGAAGTCAGTATTGATCGCTTAGAATCGATTCTCAGCGTCACTCCCAAAATTCAAGACACGGCTGATGTGGTAAATTTAACCGTGGCAGAAGTCAAGGGAGAAATTAGCGCCAAAAACTTCAGCTTTACTTACCCAGAAGCAACAACACCAGCTTTAGATCAGGTCAATTTTACGATTGTACCTGGAGAAACTGTAGCGATTGTTGGCGCAATTGGTTCGGGGAAATCAACTTTAGCCAATGCTTTACCCAGGTTGTTAGATATTGCTCCCGGACAGTTATTTTTAGATGGGATAGACATTACCAAAATTGCCTTATCTGATTTGCGGAGTGCGATCGCTTATGTTCCCCAAGACAGTTTTTTATTCAGCACCACCATCAAAAATAATATCCGCTACGCTGACCCAGGGCGCGAACAACAAGATGTCGAATCTGTGGCTGTCATGTCTCAGATTCATCCCGAAATTCTGAATTTCCCCCAACAATACGAAACTCTAGTTGGTGAACGCGGTATTACCTTATCTGGCGGACAAAGACAACGCACAGCTTTAGCGAGAGCTATGTTAGTTGATGCGCCAGTTTTAATTTTGGACGATGCTTTATCGAGCGTTGATAATCAAACAGCCACCAAAATTCTCAAAAATCTTTCTAGTGGAACTAGTCGCAAAACAGTAATTTTTATCACCCATCAACTATCAGCCGCCGCCGCCGCCGACCGAATTTTAGTCATGGATAAAGGTCAAATTGTCCAAGCCGGCAATCATGTAGACTTAGTGCAGCAAGAAGGCTTGTATAGAATTTTGTGGAGTCAACATCAAGTCGAGGAATTGTTGCGTTAATCCAAGTAATGAGGTCAAGATAAACGACAAGTTCAGTGACCGCCTGCGCGGGTTCAGAACAAGTTATTTTCTGTTAGTCAGCGTGGTGCGCTTGGAGTACTACGCTGACTTTGTTTATGATGTTAAGTCTTGAAATATTAAGATATTAATAGACTTATGTCCAATTTGCGTTTAAAATACACAAAGCCGAGAGGAATAGTGTGTATTTATGGAAAGCGCCCAAAAAGCTAGTCAAGAGTTGAGTTTAGCAGTAAATACCGCCCCAGAGCGATCGCCCCAGACTGTTCCTCAAGAATCCCACAAAAATATTTTCAAAAAGCTGAGAGGTGGATTCTTGCTGGTTTTGGGATATTTACTATCCCCTTTGTGTTGGTGGAATGATATTGTATTTAATCTACCCATTGCTTACTTTTTTGGGTACTTATGTAGTTTATTTTCCCCAAAATTGTTCATACCTTGTGCCATCGTGGGTTATTGGCTGTCTAATGTTGTAGGGATTCTCTTAATGCAATACGGTTCTAAAGATATCTTTCAAAAAGATTCACAAGAACGCAACCTCAAAAAAGAACTGTTATCAGGTTTAGTATCTTCCACAATTTACACTATTGTAATTATTTTACTGATTCAGTTGAAGATACTAGAAGCACCTGTCTTATTCGCTAAGAGTTAACACTCATCCTAAGTTGCTTGCAAAAATAGTATTTCTACTTCACATCAGAGACGTTGTATACAACGTCTCTACTTTATATTCCTGATTTACTACTTATAAGCTTTAAGTAATTCACTAAAATCCCAGATTTTCGGATTTTCTTTACCAATAACTAGTGGTAACTTGCCATTCCATTTTTCGATTGCTTGTTTTTGCAGTAATTCAGGAGTTAAACCATCACGTAGCAATCTATAAGTTTCCGCCTCACCTCTGGCTAAATTAACTTTTGCTTCTGCTTCTTTTACAGCTTTTAATGCTAAAAACTCTGCTTTTTTAGCTTCTTGTTCAGCAATTTGTTTTGCTTCTACCGCCTCACTAAATCGCTCCGAAAAATGAACATGAACTAAAGAAATATCATCAACTGCAAGATTATAGCTACGTAGGCGAGTAGTTAAAGCTGAGTCTAACCCTAACTTGACATCTCCACGTTTAGTAATAATTTCTTCCGCAGTATATTGAGCAATAATCGCTTTGAGGACTTCTTCAATTGCAGGATTGATAATCCGGGAAATGATATTTTCTCGGTTGCCAATTTGTTGAAAAATAGTATTAACTTCTTCTGGGATGATATGCCAATTCAAAGCCACATCAGTGAACACATCTTGTAAATCTTTAGAAGCAGCTTCAGTAGATATTTCCTGTTTCTGCACACGTACACTGATTTTTTCAACTGTATTCACTACTGGGATAATTAAATGTAGCCCTTCTCCTAATATTTGCTCTTGTACCTCGCCAAATTTCATTAATACGCCACGTTCACCCGCATTTACGATCACGCAAGGCGTGAGAAAAATAGTGATTAAAACTAAAAGCGCCGTCAATTTACCAGCACTATTAAAAGCTTTATTGTTTTTCATCTTTGTCTATAAATGTAACGCCTCTGTCAGTACATTGCTATGAGTTAGTTTTTCGCCATATAAACAACAAAGGAAGGCGTTTTGGAACAGACCTCTGCAACAGCGTTGTTTAACTAAACTGTTAAGACTTTACAAGTGTTACTATTATGGGATTTTCTAGTTCCAAATGTCTGATGGGAAAATTTTTCTTAAACTTCACACTCTACTTCACACTATTGCCCTATTATAGTTGTAGACGATAAGCTAATCCTATTGTCTTTATTTATACTTAAAATTCCATAAAAGCCCTTAAAAGGATCTAAACAGTGGTTAATTTCAATCCACTCACTGCACCACCACCCGCAGAAGTGCCATTAGATAATGCACCCCTTGTTCGTGTAATTGCACAAGTGCGCTTTCCGCCTATTCTCTCAATTGAGAAGAAAGATTTTGTGGGTTCATTTCAAGAAGCAATTCGAGAAAAATATCCTATTTTACAGCCGGAGCAAACTCAAGGTTTTGCTTTGAGTCCCCAAGGTGTTGTTCCAATTGCCCCGCAAGTTACATGGCGCTTTGTAGACGCTACAAATAGGTGGAATTGGCGAGTTTCATTAGCACCTAATTTTGTTGCACTGGAAACAAATTCTTATTTAAGCCGTAGTGATTTTCTAGAACGTCTAGAAAAAATACTTTTTGCGCTTAATGAAACCTTTAAACCTCCAATTATTGAAAGATTTGGGTTGCGATATATCGACAGAGTTGTCGGTCAAAATTTCCAAGACATATCATTACTAGTGAAGCCTGAGATAGCTGGAATGATGAATGCTGATTTTAGAGAGTACATTCATCAAAGCATTAATGAATCTTTATTTATTCTTCCAGATGGAAGCAAACAAATAGTTGCAAGATGGGGAACTATGCCTGGTGGTACAACTTTTGATCCAGAGTCAATAGAAGCTGTTGCTGAAGCTAGTTGGATTCTTGATATAGATATGTCTATTTCTAATAATCTACAATTTTCCGTTGAGGAGTTGATGAGTGAAGCGCAACATTTTTCTGAGAGGATCTATACCTTTTTTCGATGGGCAGTAACCAATGATTTCCTACGACGTTATGGAGGTAAATTATGATTCCTTTATTAAATAGACAAACTGAGCAGCAGCAATTACATACTTATCAAACCATTACCTCAAGAATATTTACAGTTTCCTCTAGTACAACTGCTTCTAGAGAAAACATTAGTCGAAATTTAGTAGCCGGTTCAGAGATCACAACGAGTGGAGTCATTTTACCTAGTTCTCCAGAAGCAACACAGAAAGCCGTTAATGAGCTAAAAAGACTCAGTGGATTGACATGGGATCAACTTGCCAAGCTTTTCAATGTTTCACGTAGAAGTCTTCATTCTTGGGCAAGTGGAGAGCGACTAAACAGCTTTAATGAATATACCTTAAATCAACTTTTAGGCATGATTCAGTACATTGATCGAGGAAGTGCAAGCCTCAATCGTAGTCTCTTGCTACAACCTGGTAGCAATGGTATACCTCTTATTGATCTATTGGTGGTAGGTAACTACGAAGAAGTTAAACAAATTCTTGGTTCTGGTAATGCTCCTCACAAACCAAAATTAGGTGCTTTATCTGAAGAAGAACGCAGACTACGAATGCCTTTACCTCCTGATGTTTTAGCCAATTCTCTTCCAGATATTAGCTATCACCAGACTGGAAGATCCAGACCTGCACAAGCAGCAAGGAGTCGAAGAAATAGCAGTGGTCAATGAACACGACGTTTTGATTCAACAAATAGACGCTGCTCTTAAAGAGTGGAGTCAGGGTGATTGTGTGGTGGGGGAACATTGGTTTGTCCACCGCTTTAACCCTCAACATCCTCTAACCTCGGACTCTGCTGATATTGCACAAGAAGGAACTGACCTTTCAGAATCAGAAGTCCAAGGATTTTCTGTAGTTTCTCAAACGTGTGATATCGTTCCACAGCGTTCGCGTACTTGTAAGGATCGTCCATTTGTTGAGGTAGTACCTCTTATAAAGATCAACCAGAAATTCTTGGACAAAATTAAGTTTCAGGGGAGTCAGGAGCAATTTCTAGATGAAGTGCGGAAATGTAGACGAACTCAATTCGCATACATCCCTGGAGTTGCAGAGTATTATCTTATTGCTGACCTTGACCGTGTAATGACAGTAGAAAAGGCTGTTATTTCCGAATGGAAACGTATTCCTGGATGCCGAAACGATGAAGAAATCAGAACATTGGGGCAGGTATTAGCTCGGAAACGAGTTCGATTTGCTTTTCCTGATGATTTTAATCAATTTGTAAGAAACCTACAACAGCGAATTCAAAGTAAGCACAGTAAAAATAGCGATGAAGGAGAAGCCCTTCGCGCCTTACGCGAAATTAGAGTGCGTGCAGAACCTTCTTGGAATGCACCAGAAGTTCAGTTGATGTTCTTCTTTATTCGTCATGAAGACCAGATTCAATCTCAAAAAATGGAATGGGACAAACTTCGCAGACAATGGTTAGACTTAGTTCCTGAATCTGGGCGTTTCAAGGCTGATGGGATAGTAACATCTCTCGAAGACATGACAGCGAAGGATTATGTTGAGAGCGATCTGCTTGATCTGGATCACTTATCCTCGTAAAGCAGATTTAAAATTTTACACTTGATCTGCTGAAAACTAATACCAATTCAAAATTCAAAATTGAGAAAGCTAGATATCATACCATTACACTTTAAAAATGATACAGATATACAAGCAGCGCCTCGACTTCGCTCGGCGAACAGAAGCAGAAGTACAGAGGAAGTGATTTGTATCAGTATTTTCGTGAATTGGTATCACAGGGATTTTAGACTATGTATCTGTCACATTATTTTTTAAAATTAGTATAAGCTAGTGCTTTTAGAGTCTTGCTAGTAACTCTCTGGAGATTCACTCAACATCAGGTATCATGCAATCTGTCTAGGCTATTAGTAAACTAGTAGAGTTGTTTGGTGACAGGGATGGAACGATGAGAGTTTGGATTGCTTGCTTTGTGCTATTGTTCGCTTTAGCAGAACTATTTGACTGGTTACAAGAATTTTCTTTACCATTGCCCATTTATATTTTAGGCGGGGCATTTTTAGCTGTTGCTTCTAATTATGACAAGATTATAGGTTATTACTCTCGTGATACATCAATTGCAGCATCACTCGAAACGCCACAACCACAATTAGATGTATCAACTCCACCCTTAGCCTCGATTTCTCATGCTGTTGAGGATGTGCAGAAACCGGAAAACCAAGCTTAATCGGTTTCGATGAGGACTGTCACCGCAGCGATCGCAATTAACATATCATCATTTTTATCATTCAGAGAGGGAATCGCCCGTCCTTGAACCACCATTCCCCCAGATTCGACATTTATCGTTTTGCGTCCAAACGGTAGTACTGCGAGAACCTCATCTGTTCTCACTTGTTCGGGATAAGGTACTGCTACTTGCACTTCTACAATCATCTCATTGGGATCATTCAAACCAGCAACTTCCCAGACTCCTGGTAAAGCATTGTGCGCGATCGCATTGCGGACTGCTCTTGCAGCTGCTACAGTTGGTTCCTGTCCATGCTGATCTACACCCATCCCCATCTCAATTACTAACCGTTTACGCGCCACAGTCACCTCCTGGATATCCTCGATATTTGTACTTCACTACTGTAATTAGATTTGATGCGTACTGCGTTTATTTAGTTAATCACCACCGCCACCGCCACCACAATCACCGCCACCATAATCACCGCCACCGCCATAGTAATAACTGCTACTGTCTCCAATGTAGCTACTACTAGTCCCAGTCCTAGAGACAATAATGAGGAAAAGAGGCATACCAAAGACTAGTAATCCCGACAAAATCCACAATAACCTCTCATAAAAAAATTGTGTACTTTGCCATCCAGAGGTTTCAATCTTAGTACCCGCACGATCAAATATCACCTGAATTTCTAAACCCTTCCCTGGCTCTAGAAATTGTTTAGTAACAGCCTCAATAGTTTTTGTATCGACTCGGCGAATATTTGCAACTACACCAAAGCTTTGGAATGTTTTAATTTTAGTAGTAAGTTCTTCAGGAAATTCCACCCTAACCTGCGCCTGTTGAATAGGGGCTTTACGGTCAGAGAATATCGCTTCCCAATCTACTTGAGCATAATTATGATTGACGCGCAATCCTCCAATAACACGATATTTCAACACGAAAGTAGAGCTTTCTGGTGGTTGCAATTGATGTTCCCAACGAATCCAAAATTGATTATTTACTGTACTTGTTGTACTGGGTAAAACTTGACCATTTTCGGATACAGAAACTTCAGTAATTCTGTCTACTTTATCTAAAGGAATGTACCGGGAGCGCAGATGGTTATACTCTCCAGTAAAATTATATTTTTGTGTTTCAGTGACTAACATATCACCGTTAGGCTGTACGGCAATATCGACATTGATAAATTCCCAATAGAAAGGTGCTGATTCGGCTTGGACATTATGAATAGTAAATGTGAAGCCAAGAACAAATGTGAAACAAAATAGCAGTAGCCTGGCTACTAATTTTTTGCTCATATATTTACAAATTGGTATATTTTGGAAAACGAAAAGAGACGTGAAGTATTTACAAAATACCTTCGCCATTTTACGAGGGTAAGTTGCTGTCTAAACTCTCTTTTCTCCGAATTCTTGGCAAAAACAATAAGTCCTCACAGTAAGTTCATTCCACTAAGGACAAAACAAAGTATCACGGGTTTCTCGTCCCGTGGTGGGATTAGTACCTTTAGCTACCTTGCATAATTTTTTTTGTTCATCTGGACGCAGCAGCACATCAGTAAAATCTGCTCCATCAATAATTGCACCATCAAATTTGGCGTTAGCCGCAAATGCACCTTCTAAAACTGCATTAGTCAAATCTGCTTTAATGAGCCGCGCTGAGTCTAAAGTAGCATTTGTTAGGTTAGACCCCTGTAAATTTGCTGACTCCAAATTAGCAGCAAAGAAACTCACACCAGTTAAGTTACTATTGCTAAAATTACTTTGCCGGAGATTAGCTTTGGTAAAGCTAGAATCTGTTAAATCACGTCCAGAAAAATCAGCTTCTACTAATATTTCTTTGTTATATTCGAGTGCTAAAGCTGTGGGCGGATAAGTAAAAGTGGCTGTAATGCTTAACACAGCCCACAGCAATACACTGAGTATACCTGCCCAAATGCGATCGCTTAACCTAAAATTCATGGTACTTTTCACCAATGGCGAATCATCCTCCATCCCATTATCTCGATATTGGTCAACAAGGTGAAGACTTAGTTACACAATGGTTACAGTCTACAGGTTGGTTGATTTTACATCGCCGCTTTTCTTGTCGTTGGGGAGAGATTGATATTATTGCTCAGTATCCAGGAAAAGAGGTAGGGGAGCAGAGGTGCAAGGGAGCAGAGGAAGAAAACTCTACACTTGCTTTTGTTGAGGTGAAAACTCGGAGTTCACGAAATTGGGATGCAGGGGGAAGAGAGGCTATCACCCCACAAAAACAGGCAAAACTCTGGCGTACCGCAGAAATGTTTTTAAATCAATATCCCGAAAACGCTGAATATCCCTGTCGTTTTGATGTGGCTATTGTGGGTTATCAGCAAATATCCAAATTAAAAACTCACATTACATCAGCCCAAGATGCGGTATTTAGTGCATCAATAGGGGATTATAAATTTTTTCTGGAAGAATATATTCCCGCAGCTTTTGACTTATAAATTCGCTGATTAAAGTGAGGGCGAATAATAATTGATCACAACTGAAATATGTTTGTTACCAATTACAGATTCTTTCTAGCCGCCCTCACTATCAGCAGTTTCACGCTAAGGTTTCTGGACAGTAACCTAATCCACGAACAAACTGTTGGCGGAATGCTTCAATTTCTTCTCTCTCTGGGCTACCATGAGAGACGATCGCTACTTGATAGCGGCGCATTACGTCTACTGGAGACTGACCAGCTTCCAAACTCCAAAGTGCCATTTGTACACGCATAGGTGGCTCGTAGCAAATTCCTAATTCATTTAGAAAAGCTCGAAAGTCTCCATCCTGTTGCGCGGAGATTTGACATTTAAGTTTGATCCTAACCACCCAGCCATCTATTTGATGAATAACTGTAACGAAAGAGACAGGCAACTGGGGCGTGGCGTGCAGATGTTGAACGACCCTCAATGTTAGACTGGCATTTGCCAGATAATACAAATATTCCATGTTGGTGCTTGGGATCAAAGCCAATCCTACACTTCTATCATCCTCAATAGAACACTTTCCCGGTAGGGTAGAAGCCCCCGTCTTTGAATGGGGAGTTTTACCCAATTTACAACCCATCATTAGGTAATACCTAATGATGTCCGTTGGAAAACTCTATGAATGAAATGGTGTTTTCCTTAGAAAATATCAAATAAACCCGTAAAAATTAGCATAACCTTCAATGGAGCCAGCAATAACAAAAGAAAATTTTAATAAAGTTACAGATACAGGAGTAGAAGACAGACAGTTAGATTGTTCCTTAACTGGCTATGACTACATACTACCGCCAGAACTAATTGCTCAAAATCCGGTAGTTCCCAGAGATAGTTCTCGCTTATTAGTAGTCAACTCTACCGCCACAGGTAACAATTTAGCCCCGCTACACCACATCTTCCGCGATTTACCAGAACTCCTGCGCCCTGGGGATTTGTTGGTGATGAATAATACAAAAGTTATCCCCGCCAGACTGTACGGGAATAAATCTACAGGGGCAGAAATTGAAGTATTGCTGTTAGAAGAGAGGCAAAATAATTGTTGGTTAGCTTTAGTCAAACCAGGAAAGCGGTTTAAATTAGGCTCACAGATTATTTTTTCTGGTAAAAATTCCGCCACGCCCCAGCTAACCGCTACAGTTTTAGAAAATGATGCGGCGACTGGCGGGCGGTTGTTGCAATTTGATGTACCACCAGGAAAATCTTTGGTAGAACTGTTAGATAACTTTGGTGAAATTCCTTTACCGCCTTATATCACCACCACAGCCGCAGCTGATGAACAATATCAGACAGTCTATGCCGAACAACCAGGTGCGATCGCTGCACCCACGGCTGGGTTACACTTTACTCCAGAATTACTAGCAAAATTGCGCGATCGCAATATCCATCAAGCATTTGTAACACTCCATGTTGGTGTCGGCACATTTCGCCCTGTGGAAGTGGAAGATGTCACCACCCACGAAATGCACGAAGAATGGATTGAAGTTCCTGCGGCTACAGTCGAACAAATCCGCGCCACGAAAGCTGCTGGGGGCAGAATTATTGCCGTTGGTACAACAGTAGTACGCTCTTTAGAAGGTGCAGCCCAGTCTGGAGAATTACAACCATTTTGTGGCAAAACCAACTTATTTATTTACCCTGGCTATCAATGGCGGGTAGTAGATGGGTTAATTACTAATTTTCACCTACCGCGTTCGAGTTTGCTGATGCTGGTGAGTGCTTTAATTGGCAGACCAAGATTATTGCAAATATACCAAGAAGCGATCGCCTCTCGATATCGTTTCTATTCCTTTGGTGATGCGATGCTAATTTTGCCAGCCAGTACCTAGCCCCGACGAATGGAATTCGCGGCTATAAAAACAAAGTCCGCCTACGCGGACTAACATTAAATTAAGGGTTTTTCCCTGTAGCCGCGACTTCAGTCGCTAGGAATAAATAAACCCTGAATTATTACAGCAACAGGACTTACGAAAAAATTGCCCACAAGCTTAATTTATCGTAGACGCGAAGCGGCTTCCCGCAGGGTAGAACGCCAAGAAATAGTAGAGTTTGCGTAAGTTCTAATCAAAATTGAAAAGAAGCCCTAGTGATAACATAGGGCTTCTTTTTAATCTATTCAATTGACTAACAAAAACCAACTGCTTAACCTACATTACTGAAAAATGTTTCCCAGAGGCTGCCTACAGTTACCAGAGCAATTATCAGGTTAGTGAAAAACCTGCCTAATTCAACGTTTTGACCTAATGTTTTGTCATCTTGACCTTTACTAAAAAATAGTGACCAAGCTTGGTTAACATTGATGGTTTCAAAGTTGTTGAAATCAGGGCGAAAAACCACAGATCCAATCATATCTTTTTTAGGAAAATCAAAATCAGTTCTCATAAATTGCCTCACTAAATTTCTATTTTTTGATTGAGTCAAATTCTAAAATAGTCAAACTTATCTACAGGTTTGTTAGCCAACCGATTAAGCTATGTCCGGTGATGATTTCTACAGCGATGATTGAGACAAAACCAATCATTGCCAAACGCCCATTGAGTTTCTCTGCATACTCGGTAAAACCAACTCGTGGGGTTTCTTCTACATAAACTTTTGGTTCAATTGCATAGTTGTTGAGTTGACCGAGTTCATTCATGGTGAAGCCTTTGCTGATCATCTCTTTTTTCCTTGGCTGGTTTATGTAAATAAATATAACAGAATGTAAACAATATTTGCAATATATTGACAAAAATAACTTGTAGTGCAAACCATACTAAACAAGGTTGTAAATACCGTACTCAAACAAAAATCAAGAGTTTGGGGAGGGTGAAGGGGTATAGGGACAAAATCAAGTCAAAAATTCTCTGACTTTTGAATTTTGACTTCCCCGTAGGAGTGTATGTATCCAAAACCCTTACACCCCTAAACCTTTTCACCCTGTCACCTGTCACCTGTCACCTATTACCTGTCTCCTGTTTTATTCATCTGGCACTTTTAATTTTTCCGGCTGTAGTGGGTACTCTGACATATAGAACTCACTACAATACAGGCTGCTAATTATGTATAAACACCATCAAATTCGTCAGTGGTATTGCGGCTTTCCTCAGATGGCGTTTCACCAAGTGATTAATTGGCGGAAGTCGCATTTAACCATCATCTCAGCGGCCTCGGCGTTTTTGGTGTTGGCTGCACCATCAGTAATGAATTTACCGGGAAGTCGGTTACTCGCAGAAAATGTCATCTCTCAAGATTTGGATGCAGCGATTTTTTACCAAAAAGGAGTGACGCTATATAACCGCAAAGATTTAGACGGTGCGGAATCTGCCTTTCGTCAAGCCTTGGAACGTGACCCAAATATTGGGATGGCGCGGAATTATTTAGGGAATATTCTGTTAAGGCAAAATCGCCTGGATGCGGCCGTGCAAGAATATGGCGAGGCGATTAGAATGAACCCCAACCAAAGTGAGATTTATTACAACTTAGGGTTAGCGTTACAACGCCAAGGACAGAAAGAAGCTGCCGTCACCGCTTACCGCCAAGCCGTAGTGATAGATCCCAAAATGGCAACAGCCCAGTATAACTTGGGTGTATTGCTACATGAACTAGGACAACCACAAGAAGCGATCGCAGCTTATCAACAAGCGGCTAATCTAGATAGTGGTAATGAGAATACCTTTTTTAACTTAGCGATCACGCTGCAAGAACAAGGAAAATTAGAAGATGCGATCGCAGCTTACCGTCAAGTTATCCAACTCAACCCCAAAAATACTGTCGCCTACAATAATATGGCTGGTTTGCTGGTAGTCCAAGGGCAGACGGCTGAGGCAATTAATGTTTATAAACAAGCCATTCGCCAAAACTCCAAAGATGCTGTCGCATACCACAACTTAGGCATCACTTTATATAATCAAGGCGAACTCAAAAAAGCAAATGCAGCCTTGAAAAATGCCCTGAATAACTACCGCACACAAGGTAATACCGAACAAACTGCCAAAGTTGAACAACTAATGCAGCAAATTACCCAGCAAATTGCCCAACAGAAGTTACAAGAACAACAACAGCGTCAAGCAGGTAAAAAACCCGCACCAACTGAAAATGTAGCGACACCAGAACAACCCACCCCCGCAACACCCGAAGGAACACCAGCCAAACCTGGAGATGTGCCGGTTTCTTTTGGACAAGAGAGTAAATAAAAGTTAACCTATCCAAAACGTGGGATTGATGATGGTAAGCCAACCCGCATGAATAACCTGGCGAATGCTTGAGAAAAGTGTTCCAAATAAGGAGATTTTAATCGCCACCGATAATCCATATTGGTGGCGTATTTCAAAATATATTCGTAAGGTAAACTGTATATCTCTCTAAAATTGACAACCAAGGCTTCCCTGTTATTGTCAGGGTTAGTTGGCGATGCAAGTATATGTAAGCCTTCAATTCTCCCTGCTAAAACCTCGTTCCATTTACCCTTTTTTGTAAATGCTGGGTTAGCTTCTTCAAATTCTGAGATTAGGTAAATGGCACATACCACTACCTGACTCACCTTTTTATTTTCCAAATCACAACTTTGAGTGACAACAATTAAATCTATTTCGTTAACTATTACCTCTACTTCTTGAGTTTCATCGGCTTTTTTTCCAAAAGTTGTGGGATCGAATAATGGTACTGGTACGAGACACCCAGGCAAGTAATCACCTTGCCTGAGTGTCGGTTCATTAACCTGCACCCAGAAAGGATCTATCGTCATTCTTCGTCTAAAACATAAGGCTGAGGTGGTTTACGCCCTTGGAACCGGACACGCATAACTACGCGCTCTGAGCGTTTTGGTGGAACTGGATTGTAATCTATTTCACCAACACTTTTAATATACTCTAGGTATTCTTTAATCTGAGCCAAAACTTGCAAGGCGTTTTCTGTGACCTCAGCTATCTTTTGCCCTTCTGGACTGTACAACTGAAAGGTAGCTCTTGGCTCAAGTATAATTAATCTGGTTTGGGTTGAAGTATCATCAGGACGTGTAGGGGTTATTGTCGCCATTAGTTAATCAACTCCCTTGTGTGTTCTGTAATGCAAGCTTCAAACGCTTTGTTCTTTTGTTCGTGCATTTGCTCCACAATTTCCCAAAGTTCTATTTCATTTTGAGGAATATCCCTTTCGAGAAACAGGTCTAAATCCAAGAGTATAGAAATAAAATTAGGTGTTGGAGGCGGAACTAATGCCTGATTGAGAACAAGCATTGTTGCTAGTTTCTCTTGAGGAATTTGTAGCTGCATAAAGTAGCCACTTAGTCCTTGTGGCAAGTCAGAGGACACTTCAGGAAATGTCCTTAAATAATTGTTTAAATCACTAACAGGTAAGGGAATATCTAGCCTGTTAATGTACCTTACCGCTAACCGAGTAATAGCTGCTGGATTTGTCAAAGACTGATAGATACTCCATAGTCTCTTTGCCTCATCTCGAAAAGTTTCCCAGCAGTCGTAGGGAGCAAGCCGACTGAACGTAAAGCCGTCCAAACGTACTTGAAGAATTTGCTTTTGCTCTTTGCTAAAGGCTCTATAACCGATTTGAGATTGACTGGCGGTGGCTTCAACACTAGCACCAGCAATCATTTGCCCCTGAAATACAAGCATTTCTTCAAAATTGGGGTACTCAGATTGAATGCTTGAGTACACCTGCGCCAAGACCTCAAGTTTAACTTCTTGTGGCAGTTGAACTTGTATGTCAATCAATGCTTCGGTAATTGGGGCGCGTGAGTAATGTTTTTGTGCTTGCATATCAATTATCTTGACATAATCCCCGCCCTAAAAGTGTGGAGATTCTTGGTTCAAACAATAGTTGTGGCTATTTTTTTACAATAACTTCAGCTGATTGAAAGCAGATTTCGCCTGTTTATTTATCTATCGTGGGCTTTCTGACTAAATGGCATTTCCTCATTAATGGCGGTAATTTCCTGCTGTTCTAGTTGATTCACTTCTTTAATATATGGAAGTAGAATTTGCGCCAGACGCTGATTGTAAAAGCGATGTAGGCTGTAATTGGGTGTAGCCGGAAATCCACGGCGTTTTTTGTGTCTACCACCTGCACCGGGATCGAATAATTGGATATTATTAGCGATCGCCCACTCAATTGGAGTGTAATAGCAAGCATCAAAATGCAGGCAATCAATTTCTTGAAAACTCCCCCAATAACGCCCATACAATCTATCGTCTTTATAAAGGCAAAAAGACATTCCCACTGGGTGACGATTGTCATGTTCGCTATAGGCGGCAAAAAACACCACCCGATGGCGATAATCGGCGTGTAGCTGTTCAAAAAATTGCTTTGTTAAATACTTACTGCCCCACCAGCCAAACTTATCACAAGTATCGGCGTAAAACTGGTACATCAAGGGAAACAAAGATTTCGGAATGTCATCACCAGTAATTGGCTGTAGTCTTAAACCCGCCTTTTCCACGGCTTTCCGTTCCCGCTTGATATTCCGGCGCTGATTGGCGTTGAAAACTCCTAAGTAATCATCAAAATTATTAAATCCAGTATTTTCCCAAATATAACTGTGGTGCAACCAAGAACTAAACCCGTTGCGTTCCAAAACTGGCCGCCATTCAGGATCAACATAAAGAAAGTGACACCCAGAAATGCGGTATTTATTGCAGAAACTGTCAATTTCATGCACCATCATTGCAGTGATTTCGTCTTCATCTTCTCCTGGCGCAATTAAGAAGCGATAACCTTCAGCCGGGGTAAAGGGAGCCATACCCAAGAGTTTAGGATAATACTGCACACCGATGCGATCGCTTAATTCTGCCCATTGATGATCAAAAACAAATTCACCGTAGCTATGACCTTTTAAATATAAAGGCGCAGCTGCAATCAAGGTTTTGTCTCGCCACAAAGTTAAGTGATTTGGCAACCAACCAGTTTTGTCTGTAGCACTATGGGAAGTTTCCAAATTTTTTAACCATTGCCACTCCAAAAACGGAGTTTTCAAGGGTATTGCTAAAGCATCCCAGGCATTTTGCGGGACTTCGGCAATTTTATTAATCCAGGCAACAGAATAGCGCGGCTTAAGTTGTTCCACCATCTTTTTCAAGGATGAAGTATGAAGTGTGAAGTGTGAAATTGATTTGTCAGACTTCACACTTTTCTTAGTCTAATGTCCGTTGCACTTGATAGTGTAAAAAGACTTCTTGCTCAACTTGTTTAACTTCCAAAAGTTTGAGCCGAGGAGCCAAATTCGCTAAAAATCCCTGTCCTTCTACTGGTGTGGGTGCTGTGGTTCCACCTAAAATCAACGGGCAAACAGTCAGCCAAAATTCATCTATTAAATCTGAGTGAACCATAGAAGCTACTAATTGGCCACCACCTAAGACCGCTAGGCGTGTTATATCTATAGATGCCAAATGCTGTAAAAAGCCAGCAGTGTCAATTTTTCCAGTTGAGGTTTCAAAAACAAAAATCTGTTCAAAAAATTCTGGGCGTTTTTGCCAAATCGTTGCTCCCACTCTTGTTGTCAATAACCAACGTGGGATAGGCTGGTTAAAAAACTTGATTTCCGGATTAAAATCCGCAGACTGTGTAATCACTATATGAACCGGCTGGGGGGTCTTCCCCGCTTTGATTCGATGTTGCAGCAGTGTTGGATGTGATACGGTTAGTGTCGTACCGTAAGCACGGAGCGTACCAGCACCGAAAAGAACGGCATCAGAGGCAGCGATTTGAGCTTCTAGGTGTGCTTTATCTGCCCCAGAGCCAAATCGAGCAGGCGATCGCCTAAAATCTGCTATTTTGCCATCTGCACTCATTGCCAAAACTACTGCGGTATGAGGACGATGTTGCGTCATTGGGTTGGTTTGATAGTCTGAGGATTTTCTTGCTAGTGTGTCGATTGTAAAGAATCTTTGCACAGCAAGCTACTGTTTACCAATTTCATTACTTTACTGTTATGCAACATAAGCCGCGATTACATCTAGCACATAAGAGTTTTGGTATACGATATTTCTTTTTGTACACTCAATGTTTGATACTGTTAGGGATCGTCAATAAACCCCTCCCAACGTAACAAAATGTCTCATTTAGCTAATCTAATTGCATATTGTTTGCTGTTGTGGTTTGCAGATGTGAAGTGAGACAGTGAGACACCCGATGGCTAAGTCCCGTCAATCGTCGTTTAGACGTATTTTAGTAACAAGAATTTTGCTGCTGTTTGTCCCAGTGTTATTGCTGGGAGAACTTGTGGCTTTAAATAAAGCACGTTCTAGCTTGCTAAAAACTGCACGCCAAAATCTGACCGAAAGCGCAGTTTTCAAAGGAAAGAAAATAGCTGATGAGATTGCTAGTCTCAAAACGAGCTTATTAATAGCTAGTAAAGCATCTGTATTGCAAACTGGTTCAGAGGCTGAAGTCCAAGACTTCATCAGTCAGATAATTCAAGAATTACCGACCTACGTTGAATGTTTACAATTAGCTGATTTAGAAGACGGCAATATCATTGCTAGTAGTTGTGGTGACAAACCCATCAGAGAACCGAAACTACCCTTTGTAGCTGACAGTCGATTTGAAATCAATCCAGTACTACCCCCCAAAGCCGGGAAAACTGGTCAAAGAGACACAGAAAATCAGCTGCAAATGGTTCTTTCTGCCCCGGTTTACAATCAAACTAAGCAGCTAAAGTATGTCTTGAGTATCCAGTCATCGCTATACAAGCACACCAAAAATCTCCCAGGCTCACTCACAGGTTCGACATTGGTAATTGCTGACGATGGCACAATCTTGGCACACCCAATACCAGAAAGAATTAACAGCAATATCCAAGAATACCCTGATGCCAATAGTTTGCAAAGCATTATTCAAAATGCAATAACAGGTCAGAGCAACTCTGTCAACTTATCGTTTCAAGAAGGCAAAGAATTAGTTGCTGGCTATAGTGTAATTAGTAATCCGATCGCCAAACAGCCGCCACAATGGATTATTTTAGCTGTTACCAGTGTAGATAATGCCCTGTTTGGTTTAGAAGAAATTAAACTGATTTTGATAGTGCTAACAGTGGGTTTGATTGGTGCAACTTTGTTAGCATCTTTATACTTGGCTCCTTATTTAGCCGGGCCTGTAGAAGAATTGCGGGATTATGTGCTGAACATTCACAGTCATCATGCAGCCCAAACAGTACCACAGAATTTTAAAATTCGGGAGTTTAATCAACTAGCACAAGCAATTGACCAAATGTTTGACAGGCTGAAAGCTTGGGCGGAAGAATTAGAAAGTGCTTGGAAAGAAGCTAAAACAGCCAACCAAATTAAAAGTCAGTTTTTGGCGACAACTTCTCATGAGTTGCGTAACCCCTTGAATATCATTATTAATTGTGTCCGCCTCGTGCGAGAAGATATGTGCGATAACCGCGATGAGGAAATGGAGTTTCTTAAACGCGCTGATGAAACCGCCATTCACTTGCTAGGAATTATTAACGATTTACTCGATATTTCTAAAATTGAAGCCGGGAAACTTTCTGTGGTTTCTGTCCCAATGGATTTGCGACAAACACTGTTGGAAGTGATTAATATCCAATCAGTGAATGTGCAGCAAAAAGGCTTACAGTTAAAAACAACTTTAGGTGATGAGCCAATTCCAGTCAAGGCAGATGCGGCCAAACTGCGCCAAGTATTAATTAATATTATTGGTAATGCTACTAAGTTTACAGATGAAGGCAGTATTGCGATCGCTGCCATTATTGAACATAGTAATAGCCATTCTCAAGTTGTTGTTTCTGTTACCGATACAGGTTTAGGAATTGAACCATCCCAACAACACAAGTTATTTCGTCCCTTTGTACGGATAGATGGTGGCTCAACACGTAAGTTTGATGGTACCGGATTAGGACTGGCAATTTCTCGCAACTTAATTGAATTGATGGGTGGTAGCATTTCTCTAGAAAGCCCAGGTCTCAATCAGGGAACCACGGTTAAAATTACCTTGCCAATTATAGATAGTGAGAATGGGGAAAATTTTAATCCTACCTCTGAAGAAGCGGAAATCCCAGAGGTAGATTCTTTTGAAGAAACTCAAACCGCACAATCTCAGTTAGATAACTATCAACTACCGTTAGTAGAAAATCTCTTCAAAAGTTGAGCATTTGCAACAGATAAAAATTCTCTAAATGTAGTGAAGTAAATCAAATTAGACAAGTGTTGATAGGTAAAATCTTGGCTAATCATGAATCCTGAGATGATCTTCAGCAGTGAGTATTGGTGTTACAAAACTTTGATGCAGCCATCTTTAATTTTAATTTCAGATTCATCTTCGATTTCAACTTGGCCGCATGAAGTTTCAATAACTGCAACTTTGCCGCTACCTTGAATCGTGGCAGCCCCTGTAGTATTACCATTGAATGTAACTTCTTTGGTTTGTCCATCCATTTTAACTGTCATGACATGCTTGGTGGAATCTTGATTTGAGTATTTGATGTAAACAGAAGCAAAAACAGGACTTGACAGATAAAAAGTTGATATTGCAGTCATGGATGTTAGTAAAAATGCTTTTTTCATAGTTTTGCCAGAAATGTTGCCCAAATAAATGGAACGATCAGAGCAGAATACAGCCTCAAATTGCTGTAAACAATTACTCATTTTTTTAGTTTGGCAAATACATTGACTATATTACTAGGAGGAAAACACGGGATATTAAACATTTTATACACTGAGAGTATTTATTTATTTTTGATATCAATTACACCACACAAGCTGATACCAAGACGCAACTAATAACCTGCTCAGAACTGCTTAACCTTTTATTCTATTTTTCTTAACCTTAAGAGAATACTTCCAAGTTTATTTAAGTGATATTGCCACAATATTTACTTTTGAGATTTGGAGCTTAGTCTGATGAAATCAACCCAATACTTAGGCGTTGCTAGTTTGGCGATCGCCTTATCTTTAGCGACTGTAGAAGTTAAGCCAACACAGGCGGCGGTATTTAATTACAATTTCACTACAAATGTGACCTCTGGTGCTAACCCTGGTCAATATTTTGGTTCTTTGAGATATGACGACACCAACTTAACTGGTGTGGGTGCAGAAAATTTAGATGTCAGCAATGGATTATTATCTGTTGTGTTTGATTATCTTGGTACTCGTTATACAGCAGCTGATGATTTTGATTTTCCTGCTGGAATTGCCCCTGTAGTTAGCTTTAATAATGGTAATTTTGTCGGACTCAGCTACCTAGTAGAAGATCAGTTTTTCATTGGTGATGCTAATAATCCCTCAACTGGCGGCAATCGCTTTTATAGTATTGTCAGTGCTGACTTGACATCGGCGACAGAAACAGGCACAGTTACCTTCACCAGAGTTCCTGAGCCCTTGGCGCTTGTGGGAACAGCGATCGCTACAGCTACCGGATTATGGGTAAATCGTAAGAAAAAAGCATCAGTAGCACAATAAAAAAGTAGGGTGGCTAAAATCATAGCCACCCTAATTAATAACACTCCTGTTACTGAAACTTATCTAGACAAATCTGCCATTAATTGGGTTGCGGCGTTGAATCCCAATTACCGATGGACGAGGAACGCCTTGGGGTTGACCTTGAATATTGCTAGGCCAACTGCTACCACGGGGAACAGTACGAGTCTGATTGAACAGCGTACCATCCAAAGCCAACATTTCTATTGAACGGCTGAGAACTGTACCATCATTAATTGGACAATCTTCACCAGGATGCTGGACGGAAATAATCAGTGTATCGCCCACAAAGGTCGGCCCTGTCATCTCACAACGCACAGGCCCATAAGCAAAAGGCATAACTTTTCCAGCATTGTTGCCACTGGTAGGGATAAAGAACAGCCAGTTATTACCAAAAACGCCTGTAAAGCTGGAGATATTACCAGTGCTTGTGTGATTGATAGTTGTTGGATTACCAGCTGCACCCACATTGAAACCATTGTGAGTGCTGGTGGACATATCCGTTACACCCCAAACATTGGCTTGATTGTCAAATACCAAGTTATCGACATTGGCAAAACCAGCACCATCATCTGATCCAGCTTCACCACCTTGAGCAAATCTTTGCCATCTAAAGGTGAGTCCTGTGCCATCGGCACTATCTTCAATAATTTTGTACAGTCCGCCTGATTGTTGAGTCGCATCAACAGCAGTACTTAACTTGGCTACTTGGAAAATCCGAGAATCAGGATAACCATCGCCACCGGGCGCACCATCGGTATAAGCAATGAACACTTCTCTGGTAACGGGATGCACTTCTAAATCTTCGGGGCGAGCAGTCGGAGTTCCCCCAGCTAAATTAGCTGCGAGGAAAGCATCACAGAGAACTGCACCTTGGCTAGTGTAGAAATCTCGGAGTGTTCTATTTTGATAATTTGGTAACGCCGTGGCTTCGTTAGTGCGATCGCAATTAAATGCTCCACCATCAACAGTCTGTCCAGCCACACCATTACGTCTAGGTAGTGGTAAACGACCATTGGTTTGTGCTGTACCCAAAGCGGCAAATTCTACAGAAGACAGTACTGAAGGAGAAATTGGATTGGTGGGGGTATCTAATAATAAAGGTATCCATTCACCAGTACCATCTGGATTGTAACGAGCTACATATAAAGTCCCTCGTTCCCACAAATCGCTATTGGCTTTACTAGTTGGCGAAGTGACAACATTTGTACTCACAAATTTCCATGTATGTCCACCACGTCTATCATCACCCATATAGGCGACTAATCTCTTACGAGCTTCCGCACGTATAGCAATATTTTCATGGCGGAAACGACCTAACCATGAGTGTTTGCGAGGACGGAAATTCGGATTAGCTGGGTCAATTTCTACCATCCAACCATATTTTTCACCAACTAAACCAAAGGTCTGGCCAGTTGTCCCATTGATGTAGCCTGTTTGAGTTCCATTAGGTTGAACTGCTTCTGTGACACCCACAAAAAAGGCTGAACCACCTTGGAAGTTTTCTTCTGCTGTTAAGATGGTTCCCCAAGGTGTTGTTCCACCAGAACAGTTGTAAGCAGTGCCGATAATTCTGTTACCTAAGCCATCAGCACTCAGGGGGAAAACTTGGGTTGCAGCCGGGCCAGTACCAATTAAATAATTTTGGTCGCCTTGCTGGTGGCTGAGACTGCCCCAACTTGTGACAGTGTTGTAGCTATCAGTTCTTTCGCGGTTAATTCCCAAACCCGATAAACCATGAATCCGGCGATTTCGGCTATCTCCGCGAACTACGGTGTAACGTCTAGCACTGTTGCGGCGAGAAACACGAATAATTGAACCACCTAAGTTATATAAAAATTCTCCTTCTACTTCGATGTTTCTGGTTGTCGGTAAAGAGCGACCGATGACTGTAGGAAAGCTTGTGGTGAGTGCTTGGACATCAGCCGGAGCTTCGGGTGCAAAACCAGAAAAGGGAAAACTCACATACTCATGGTTAACCCATAAATAGCCTTCATCTAAGGTTCTGCCTAGAGGAATGAAACCAGTGTAATCGCAGTTGTAGCCGACATAATCATCAGAGTTGGGAAATACGCGATCGCCCCAACTAACGATGATGTAACGCTCATATTCTGGCGGTACAATCACATCATCAACAACATTGTAGCTAGTTAAATTGGGACTGCTAGAAGCTGCAACTACTTGCCCTTGTCCAATTCCTGTTGGTAAAAAACTAGGCTGAGTTTGATAAATCGGTAAAGGATGGGGTAATCGGACTGGTGTAAAGCTTAGTGGAGTTGTTGTTGCCTCGGCGACACTGGACAAACCTGTTAAAAGTTTGTCTCCCAATACAGCAGCCCCCGCACTGCCACCAAAAAATATAAGAAGTTGTCTTCGACTTAATGTAGACATCAAATTTTCCTCTGTTGTATCAGGAGAAATTTACTAGTAACCAACTCTTTTCCAAGCTGAAGAAATAACTCAATTAATGTGAGTTTTTCCAGTTTCAAAATTTAGTAAACCTGCTTGAAAGCACAGGTTAAGCCTGAGATTTTTGTTAAAGTTTCACACTATAGCAGAAGGCAGAAAGCAGAAGGCAGTGGTTCGGCTCCTTCGGCTGCGCTCAGTACAAGTTCGCTCACCAACCAGGCAGGAGGAAAAGTCTGATTATTCCTGGCATTCAAGCTTTCAAATTGTCCTAACATATCTGACTACTGCTATATATCCCAGCTTTCACCTAAGCTAATTACAAATAATTATTAGTAGGTTATATAATGGTTAACTAAAAATTATGACTATGTTTATAGTCATAGTTTCTGTGGTTACTCACAAAAATATTTCCGACTTCTTGAAGGATACAGATAGCAAATAGAGGGTAAGTTCCGACAAGAGTTAACAGAGGTTATAGCAGAATGGCACTAAGAAAAGCGGAAATGCTTATCAATTAAGCAGTTTGCAATTGTTTACGTAATTCTTGCCGAGGCTTAGTCAATCTGGGGTAAGCTTTGGGGCGGCGTTTGGTGACTCGTGGTTCGCTGCGTGCAGGACGGTCAGGGACAACCTTATGAACAATAATTTTCAGCAAACTATGATAAAGTCGTTTAGCTCGGATATTGCTTGTTTAATTGCTGATTCGCTTAAAGAATGAGGAACAATATTTGATAAATCAATCTACTGATTTACTACTAGTAGTCTGCCAAGGAAACTTTGCGTTGTGGTCAGCAGAGGGGCAGAGGGGCAGGGGGGAAAACTTACTGCAAGTTTCTCCCCTGCTCCCTTGCTCCCTTGCTTACTTCCACGTAGCAATTTTGGGTTGGTACACTACTAGACTTTATTATTCTGACTCCTGAGTGCTGAATTCTTACCTTTTGACTTACCGCAAACCCAATCTTTATAGACCATCTTGGTGGGTAAGTCCTATTTAGTTTGTTGCTGTTTCTTCAGACAGAGTGGTGATGATTTCTTTCAATTGGCGATCGCGGTCAGATTCTTCTGGTGTTTCCTTGCCCAAAGAAGTATCTTTTACTAAACGGTAGATATCAGCCGCACCGTAAAAAATGCGATCGGTCAAACCAACTTCTTTGAAAGTTTCTGCAATCTCTTCCATTTCCCCTACCCAACGATGTGCTTTTGGTGTCATAGACGGAATGGAACGAGCCAGTATCTTAGCAAGTTCTGGCTGGCTAGTAGATACTTCGTTCCATAATTGCTCATCCAACCCTAAACGATGGGCAGCAATTAATAATTCTGTACTAATTGCGGTTAATCCTTTGGTGAGGGCAGCATAAGACATTTTCAAACCAGAAGCTTGACCAATTTCATCACCAATGACTCGGATATCTAATCCATAATTACTTAGTTGTTGAAATTCTGCGGCTTGTTTACCAGAAGCATAGATGCGAGTGCGTCCGGGAACTCTAGGAGGTGGGCCAATAATCGAAGCATCAATAAATGTCGCGCCTGATGATGCAATGATTTGAGCGATACTTTTTACTTTTTGGGGTGCGATCGCATTAGCATCAACATAAAGAATTTGTTTCCCCACGTTACTAATTACTTGGGCGACTTGCTGGGCGACTTCCGCCGCAGCTGCGGGGACTAAAACGGATAACACGACATCTGATTCAATTACCAACTGTGTGAGAGAACCCACATCTTGGATATTAGCTGCGGCTGCTAATTGCTTTGTTCTGGGACTACGATTTTCTAGGGCGGCAATAGTTCTCAATCCATGTTGGTTGAGAACAGATCCTACCGCCTGTCCCATATCACCCGGACTTAAAATACCGACTGTTTGAATTGCCATAAAAAGCTTGATAATGCTTTGTATTCAGCTTTTAACTACTACGCTGACTTTTGTAACTGAGCTCTGATAAAACCACTATAACCTGATAGAATTGCCGTAGTTAAGCTTTGATTAGGAAGTTATCATAATTCATTCCCAGAAAGCAAGCATTAAATGACTGAACCAGCAAGATTATTTTCTGTTGCTGTGCCAAGTACTCAGTCAGTAAATATTCAGCCAAAGTACTTTGGCTAAGGTGAATAAATGGAAGTTAAAAGCGAACTGGCAAAGCAAATTTATGCAGTTTCCCATCTATCTGGCTCATTTCAACTGCGTTCTGGTAAGATATCAAGCGAATATTTTGATAAATATCAATTCGCGGCAGATCCAACTTTAATTGATGCGATCGCCAGGCAGATGGTTCGCCTCATTCCCAGAGATACTGAAGTATTGGCTGGTCTTGAACTAGGAGCTATTTCGATAGTGACGCTATTATCACACTACTCTGGTTTACCCACAGCTTTCGTCCGTAAAGAGGCAAAAAAATATGGCACTGCGCGTTTAGTTGAAGGTGCTAAAATTAGCGATCGCAAAGTGCTAATTGTAGAAGATGTGGTAACTTCTGGCGGTCAAATTGTCATCTCAGCCAATCAAATGCGTCAACTTGGCGCACAAATTGATTATGCTCTTTGCGTTATCGACAGAGAAGAAGGTGCTTTTGATAAACTCCTAGCTGAAGATATCACATTACTTTCTCTGCTAAAGCGTCATGATTTTTCTAATTAATATAGAGCTAAATTACCTCGATATCTTATTGAGAGCAACTTTCTTTGACCAATCCTGATGAATATATTTCACGACACTATCTTCTGTATTAGAGCCAATGACTGATGACGCAAAAAGCTTCAATTTAGCATCTGCATTCGCAACCGCCATAGCATAATCAGCTATCTTGAACATTTTAATATCGTTAATTTGATCACCAAAGACCACAATCTCACTTTCTCCTAAGCCATAATTATCGACCAAAGTTTGAATAGCTTGGTCTTTAGTAGCTTTGCTGTCGTGAACTGTTAACCAATACCACCCCGGAGAATATTGGTTAGGAAACAAGTGTATCTCTATACTATTGCCATGTTTTTCAGAAATTATATCTTGAAGTTCTAGCAGTTGTTGTGCATGACCAATCACCGTCAAACAAACAACTTGATCACGAAAGGAATAAGTTAAATCTTCAATAGTACGCCATCTTTTATCTTGGTTTTTTAGGCATTGATTAATATACCAACCCATGCCATCGTTGATAATATCTTTATAATAAACACAGTCTTCCGCACCATTAAAACTTGAGATAAAAGGAACGTAGCCGAACTCAATAACTAGTTTATAGATACTCTCCACTACATCAGGATGAATAGCATGAATAATTTCGTGTCTACCAGAATTTAAATCAGAAATAAAAGCACCATTAAATTCGATAATTGGAAGACGCAAATTTAAACCCTTCAGCATTCTTTGGATAGAAATAACACTACGCGCACTAGCGACGGTAAATTGTAGCCCTTGACTTAAAAGTTCATGCAGGACTTGTTTGCTGAATGAAGAAAGAAGCGCATCATTTCCCAGCAAAGTACCGTCTAAATCAGAAACATAGACAGTGTTCATAAATTATTTGGTTGCAGATATTGAAAGAAAAATTATAACTTAATCTACGCTAAATCTATCAACTTATTGTATTATTTTCTCAACTAAGCAATATTAAGGATACAGATTATGACTACCGTTGTTTCTTTTGACCGAGTTTCTGATATTTATGATGCAACCAGGGGATTTCCACCAGGAATTTCTGAGCAGGTGACAGACTTTATTCTCAACTTAGTTTCACCAACACCAGAAACAAAGTTTTATGAAACTGGTATTGGTACAGGTAGAATTGCTGTACCAATTGTGAAGCGGGGTTATTCATATACAGGTATAGATGTCTCAGAAAAAATGTTGGCGGAACTACACCAAAAACTAGAGGGTGTTTCCCACAAATTAACAACTGTTCAAGGCGATGCTACAGCTTTACCGTTTGAGGATAATTCTTTTGATGTAGCCTTGACGGTTCATGTATTTCATTTAATTTCGGCTTGGAAACAAGCACTAGCAGAAATCCGCCGTGTCTTGAAACCAGGTGGAATTTACCTCTACAGTCATGGACAGGCTAACGCTACTCAACCTAGTGAGGATACTAATCCTCAGAGGTGGGAATTTACTCAACGTTGGCGAGCTATTTTAGATGGCTATGGTCATCCTTTACCTCGTTATGGTGCAACACAAGAAGAAGTGTTAGCAGAATTAGAAGCACAAGGCGCAACTTTAGAAACAGTAATTGCTGCTAGATGGCCATTCAAACAAACACTTGGCCAGTTGTTAGAAAATTACGAAAATAAAACTCAAAGTGCATCTTGGGCAATTCCTGATGATATCTTTGTTCCGGCTGTGCGAGATTTACGCGAGTGGGCTTTATTACACTTTGGTTCTCTAGATTACGATTTATCTGAGGAACGTAGTTTCAAAATTGTTGTAGTGCGTAATTGGGCTTAATTAAATTAGTTTCGCTCACAAAATATATACCTGGCTGTTTGATAAAGTCAGGTATATTATTTTGTATACTTATCATACTTTTAGTTTTAATTTAATTACATAAATCTAGACAATAAGATGATTCAGGGAGTTAGCCATATTACCTTTATCGTTAAAGATTTAGAACGAATGACAAATTTTCTCACGTTTATCTTTAATGCTCAAGAAATTTATTCTAGCGGTGAGCATAGTTTTTCAATCGCTAAAGAAAAGTTTTTCTTAATCAATGACTTATGGATTGCCGTTATGGAAGGTGAACCTCTACCAGAAAAATCATATAATCACGTAGCTTTCAAAATACTTGAAGAAGATTACGAAGTGTATGCAGCAAAAATTCGTAGTCTTGGTGTAGAGCTCAAGGAAGGTCGCAGCCGTGTAGAAGGTGAAGGGCGTTCTTTATATTTTTACGACTACGATAATCATTTATTTGAGTTACACACAGGTACTTTAGAGCAGCGATTAGAAAAATATCGCCAAATATCAAAGGGCTTACGCACAAAGATTATCTGTGGAGATTGGGTGTAAGGGTATGGGGTGTAAGGATTTTGAATTTTTTGGGGTACAAACCCCACTCCTAGTGGCTACCGTGCATACACAAGTCAAAAATTTGTAGTATGGAAACCCTATCCCGCCTTGAACTAAAGTTCCAGGCTCACAGCCAAAGTCCACTCAAGTGGACTGGAATGAATTTCTAGTTGAGTCCTCTTCAGAGGACTTGTGCTGTGAGACTCGGAATTAATTCTGAGGCGGGATAGATGCGCTCAACCTAGATTTTTGTATACACGGCAGCCCCTAGTGGGTGGAAAAATCTAAAATACTCGCTGCTAACGTCAATATCAAATCCCTAAACCCCGCACCCTGGTGATCAGGGTCAATCTAAAATTGCAAATCTAAAATACAAAATTGGTTAACTCTCTTAAGGAAGAAGCTTGTACATCAACTCAAACCACAATTTGTTTAAATTTAGGTTAACTGAAGGTTATGTAATTTCAGTGACTACCTTATAATACCCCTAATCTACAGTAAATTGATCGGCTTACCGAATTAATAGGGGGAGGTTAACTTTGAAGTTCAACAAACACATAACAAAACAAGTTCGCACGCGGATTGTTAAAAGTTGGCAAGCTACAAGAAATTGGGGCTTAATATTCTTATTTTTATTGGGAATCGGTTTTAGTCTGGTGATGACGGCTTGCACTTCAGTCAATGTTGCTAAAACGGATAGTAACGTCGCTAATTCAGGGGGTGATGTTAATCTAACGTTTGTTTCTTACTCAGTCACCAAGGCTGCATACGAACAGATTATTCCGCAATTTATCGAGAAGTGGAAAAAAGAACATAACCAAAATCTCAAATTTACTGAAAGTTATGATGGCTCTGGCTCTCAAGCTTTGAATGTAATTGATGGTTTAGAGGCTGATGTGGTACACCTATCATTGGCTCTAGATGTAGAGAAACTGGTTCAAACAGGTTTTATTCAGCCGGGTTGGGAAAAAGAAGCCCCAAACAATGCAATTGTGACTCAATCTGTAGGTGCGATCGCTACTCGTGAGGGTAATCCTAAAAATATTCAAACATGGACAGATTTGACAAAAGCTGGAGTCAAGGTATTAACAGCTAATCCCAAGACTTCTGGTGGTGCGCGATGGAATTTTTTGGGTTTATGGGGTTATGTCACAAAAACCGGAAAAGATGAAAATCAGGCTTTAGATTTTACTACCAAAGTTTATCAAAATGTGCCTGTGTTACCCAAGACTGCTCGTAACGCCACGGAATTGTTCTTTAAACAAGGTGAAGGAGATGCGTTACTTAACTATGAAAACGAAATGATTTTATCAAAACAAAAAGGCGAAAAGTTTTCATATATTGTCCCTGATGTCAATATCTCTATTGAAAATCCAATTGCTATTGTGGATAAAAATGTTGAGCAACACAAAAATCGAGAAGTTGCAGAAGCATTTGTGCAGTATCTTTACACTCCAGAGGTTCAACGCGAGTTTGCCAAAATCGGATTTCGCCCCGTTAATACTGCGATCGCGCAAGAAGTAAGTAGCACTTTCCCTCACATTAAAACTCTGTTTAAAGCTGAAGATTTAGGTGGTTGGAACCAAATTCAACAGAGGTTTTTTAATGAAGGTGCTATTTTTGACAAAATTCAAGCCGTTAAGTCTTCAAAATAGACAGGTGAGTAAAAATTTTCAGAAATTTATTTTATAACCTACATAACAAGGCACAATAGAACCACGATTTATCCTATAAATCGTGGTTCTAAATCTCTAATCTTTAATAACTCACATAGAATTGCTAGAGCCTACATTCTTCGATAAGTTAAATATTACAGCAAGAATCAGCATTTACAAAACCAAAATCTAACTAGATTGGCTATGATGAGGAGAAAGTTTTGAATGAAATCTGAAACTATGCAACAGCCGAGTGAACCAGAAAAAGACAAATTTATTTCTCCTCGCAGTCGCTACTATGGTCAGGTTAAGCCAGAAAACTTGATTTTTAATGCGAATCTCCAAGAATTTGCTCAAAAAGTAGGCATTATCACTAGTTTAGAGACAAATGGCAAGCTCACATCACAGGAAGCTTATAAAAAAATTAAATGTCTTTGGAAACAATTGAAGCGTAGTAAAAAGCAACTCTTCAATAATAATGATTCATCAACATAATTATAAAATTCTTTTTTCAAACTTCTTTAAATCGCCGATAATTACGATAAACCGATTAAAAATATCAGGACTTAAATTTAGTCAATAATTAAGTCCTGATCAATTAAACTCAAATTAATTAACAAGGTTATTTCTGACAAAACCATCTAGAGAATTTCTGACAGCATTAATGTATGCTTGGTCATTTAAAACTTGTGATGGTAGTTTGTTAGCTAAAACTGCGCTACGAACAACATCTTTAGCACTAATTTGTCTGGTTTGATAAGCTTGAAGCAAACTAGCATAACCAGGAATTCCCTGATTTCTCAATTGCCCTTGATAAGCCAAACCTGCAATTTCAAAAGGTTTGATTGCATTAGTGACTTCTGAAATACCACTTAAAGCTTTGGAATTATTTACTACCGTTTCTCTGCTATAAGCAGGACTGAAAGTAGTAGATATCAATAAGAAAGTTAAGCCACTAAAAATTATACTTTTCATTGTAGGTTTATGCGTGTGTGATCAAGCGAAGTAAAGCAAATTTATCCATGCTTAAAAAGCACAAAGATATTTAGTAAATTTATCTATTGCCAGATAAATTACTTGCTTACAAAACTTAATATCATTTTGTCTTGAAAATTTAGTAAGCGACCTCTTCCTTTAGGATATTAATTATGGTGTTTTCAATAACAATTTTTTCTAAGATATATGTCTAATGAAATATTGACAAATTCAATAAAATGTTAATCAGTAAAAGCAATAAAAAAGGGAATTAGGAATTTTTTAACTCCTATTCCCTCAACTTAAATATCGATTTTCACTATTAGACGGAGTAATAAGCGGGAAAAGATTTAGCATGTTTTGGTTTGACGTAAACCTGTTGTTGTGGTTCTAACTGCAATTCGTTGAAGCGATCGCGTGTTAGATGTGCTGTCACAACTTGACCATCGTCTATAGTTAATTCCACCTGAATTTCCCAACCCAGATGAATCAGACGGCTGACTTTAGCTGATGCTGTTGCTTCTTGAGCGTACTTTTCGATAATCACATCTTGGGGACGCAAAAAGACTTCTGGGTGTCCTGCATTAAACCCGGTGCTTTGGAAAATTCTGGCGGTGTTAGGTAAGACATTCACCGGGCCGATAAAACTCATCACAAATGCGGAAGCGGGATTGTCGTAAATATCTGCGGGTGAACCTACTTGTTCTACACGTCCTTTATTCATCACCACGACTTCATCCGATACTTCCATCGCCTCTTCTTGGTCGTGGGTGACAAACACTGTAGTGACATTCACCTCATCATGAAGATGGCGTAACCAGATTCTTAAATCTTTCCGCACTTTCGCATCAAGCGCACCAAAAGGTTCATCCAATAATAATATTTCTGGTTCTACAGCCAAGGCTCTTGCTAATGCTACCCGTTGCCTTTGACCACCAGATAACTGTGAAGGATAGCGATCGCCTAATTCCTTTAATTGAACTAACTCTAATAACTGTTCAACTCTTCCCTTGATTTTTTTATCTTGAACTTTGCGAATTTCTAAACCAAAAGCAATATTTTGCCGCACAGTCATGTGCTTAAACAACGCATACTGCTGAAATACAAATCCAATATTGCGCTCTTGGACATTTTTATATGTAGCATCTTTGCCAGTGAGGATGATTTTACCGCTATCGGGCATTTCTAACCCGGCAATTAGTCTCAATAAAGTAGATTTACCAGAACCAGACGGCCCTAGTAATGCCACTAAAGACCCACTCTTAACTGTTAAATCAACTTGATCAACTGCTTTAAAACTTCCGAAATGCTTGGATATATTCTCAACTACTATGCCCACTGCCGTTATCCCTTAACTAATTAACTACGGCTTATTGCTAGGTTTACCGTATTGTATCTAACATATACCATTGGTAACAAATTAAATACAAGTAAATTTTGTCAATATATCTTTAAGTAGAAGTAAACATAGATATAGGAATCCGATTTGATTTCTGAATCTATTTGTGTGGGCAGGGAGTAGGGAATGGGGAGTAGGGAGTAGGAAAGCAGCTTGATCTGAGTGTACTGATTTTTTTCATAAATCAAATATGAGTCCTATATCACTAATTTCCAACAAGAAAAAAAAGACAAAAACCCTACTATCAAGTGTGACAATAGGGTTCAAAAAGGAAAATATTTCCTGATACTCAAGCTAAGTATTGTTAGTAGTTTGTTAAACCTGGTGGTGTAATGGCTTGTTCTAAATCAGCACCTTGAAAGTTTGCACCTACAATACTTGTACCTGTCAAATCAGCCTTCTCCAAATCGGCATCAAATAAGTTAGCATTATCTAAATTTGCGCCTCTAATGCTGGCTTTACCTAAATCTGCGCCTTGAAGATTAGCACCTTTGAGGTTAGTTCCTTGTAAATTTGCTCTTTCTAAATCAACACCTTGTAAATTTGCATTTTCTAAATTCGCATTTTGCAGATTAGTATCTTTTAGTGCTGCTCCTATCAGGTTACAACCAACACATTCATGAGTTGTCAGCAAATGTCTGACATTTTCTGCCACCGTTTTTACAGGTGCAGGTGTAGCTTCTGTTGTAACTTCTGTTGTTACGGGTGGTGTTAATGATTGAGCCTTAGCAATGGGTTGATCAAATAGCGAAAATCCTGCCACTAATACTACAAATAATGCAGCTACTAAGCAGTTAGTTAGTGTTTGAAAAATTGATTTCTTCATGCTACCTCTTTTGGTAAATGCTGAATTTTTGAGTTCATTAGTTGATATTTACTGTAGATAAGTTGATTGTGAAAAACAAATACTATTTTTGTTCAAATCTATAAATTCCAGTGATAGCTGCTGTAATGCTGAGGCATGAAGGAGGCAGGAGGAACAATAACCCGAATTTCTCACGTATGGGTAGTGGGTGTGGGGAGTGTGGGGAGTGTGGGGAGAGGAGGGGGAAAGATTTCTTCACCATCCTCCCACACCTCCCACACCCCTGGATTTCTCTCTTGTGAGAAATCCAGGAATAAATCTATTTTTCCTTTGCCGGGAATCAGAGAAATTTTGACCGATTAAGTGAAATATGAGAGCTTTTGTAGTATATATGTAATATGTTTTTGAGGAGTTCATCGGTAATGACAGCCGTAGAACTGGAAAATTTACGCAAGACGTTTACCTTAACGCAAGGTTGGGGTAGAAACCGCAGACAGACTGAGATTGTGGCGGTGGATGATATTACGCTGAGTGTTCCCGATGGTCAAGCGATCGCATTTATTGGGCCAAATGGTGCAGGCAAGTCTACAACCATTAAAATGCTCACAGGTATTTTATATCCCACATCTGGGCAAGCTACTTTGCTGGGGTTAAACCCTTGGAAAAAGCGGCGAGAATTGGCTTATCAGACTGGGGTAGTGTTTGGACAGCAATCGCAACTTTAATTGTGAAAAAAAAGTAAAAGCTAAATCATCCGATCGCCTGTTGACTCAAGCAGATTAGCTATTATCATATAATGACTGTTAGCTAATCTAATAGTTAGTAAAACATATTAAAGCTTCCCCTATGAAAGTTTGGCATAGACAACTAGGCGATCGCATCAGTCAGACGATTTACCATTATTTACCTGCCTTCCGTTGGCGGAATTTTCGGTTGTTTTTTGGGGGACAGTTACTATCTATGTCTGGGACATTTATGACCCAGCAGTTAACTATTCCTTGGCTCGTCTATGATTTGACTAAATCAGCTTGGTTGTTGGGTGTGGCTGGTTTTGTACAATTTTTACCGACGCTATTATTGATTCCTTTTTCGGGAGTATTATCTGATCGCTGGAGTCGTCGTGACTTGTTAATGATAGTGCAGATATCAGGAATTAGCGTCTCTTTAGCCTTAACAATTCTGACCTTTACGAATTTGATTACCTTTCCCATCCTCTTGGCCTTGAGTGTACTTAACGGTTTGCTCAAGGGGTTAGATATGCCGGTGCGTCATACCATTGTTACTGAAACCGTAGATGATAAAGCTGATTGGAGTAATGCGATCGCGCTCAATTCAGTCATGTTAAGTTCCTCCCTCGTATTAGGCCCAGCAATGGGAGGGATTTTGATTGCAACCCTCGGAGTAAAATACTGTTTTCTCTACGATACCCTCAGCTACATTCCTGCTATTTTTACCCTGTTAGCAATGGAATTAAAAGCCAGACCAATGCAGAATCTTACTAGCTTCCGCGATACCTTTGCAAAATTACGGGAAGGCTTTGAATATGTCTCTCAGTTTCATCCTATCAGAGCCATTTTATTGATGCTGGCCTTACATGGTTTAGTCGGGATGTCTCATGTCGCACTTATGCCTGTATTTGCTGTCAAGATTCTCAATGGAGATGCAACTACAATGGCTCACCTCAGCACGTCAGCCCCCATTGGCTCTTTCTTTGCTTGCTTGTTTTTGAGCATCAGACGAGGCATCATCGGATTAGATCGTGTAATTGTTACATCTCAAGTATTGATTGGGATGAGTCTGATATCCTTTTCACTCTCGCGTCACGTTAGTTTATCTATCATTATTCTGGTGTTTGTTGGTTGTTTTTCTATTCTCAGCATTACCAGCAGTAACATGATTATCCAAACCCTAGTCGCTGAAGATAAACGTGGAAGGGTAATGAGTTTTTATGCCTTAGCAATGGTAGGTACAATGCCCTTTGGAAACCTCTTAGCTGGAACATTAGCCCAGCATTTTGGGGCGACTGAGGCCTTGATTATTTGTGGTAGCTTGTATGTCTTGGGTGCGTGGTGGTTTTATGCACAATTACCAGGAGTCAGACATTGGATAGCTGGCGAAACAAAAAGCTTGTCTTGGAAAAAGTTGAATTAGCTTTGTAGTTTCTGTACAGATGTATTGACAAAACTTCCGCACAAATGTTGTCTGTAAAGAATGGGTGTGAGGGTTTTTAACACCTGAACCCCTACACCCTTCCTTAATCCCTTGATTTTTTTTACTGATAAATTACATCTTGATCAAGAAACAGAGCAAAATTTTAGAATATTTAAAATTAAGCTCTATTTCTCACTGCATCAGGTGTAATTGCTGCATATTCTTGAGCCGTTAATGTGGCTTCTTTAATATTGACTTGTTTCGGTACAACTTTTAGTTGATATAAAAGGTCAGCAATCTTTTGTTGAGCATTGATTACTTCTTCGGTAATTGGTCGCATATCAAACTTTCTTCTGGTCAGTGCTAATTCCATAGTATCTACATCAGTCTTGACCTTGGGAGCCAGGATTTCGGCTGCTGCACGTCTATTTTTATTCGCCCACTGACCCACTTGATAATATTCTTCTAAAATCGCTTTGAGCAAATCAGCATTATTAGTGGCAAAATTTCTAGATGCTAAGTAATAACTTCCTGGTGTATTAATTCCTTGGGCATTTCGTAAAATCCGAATGCTACCTTCTCTTTGAAGCTTAATCAGATTCGGATCGCCTTCTACAAAAGCATCTACTGTCTTATTCAGAAATGCTGCACGTCCATCTGCAATTGGTAAGTTTACAGATTCAACATCACTAAGTTTTAGTCCGGCTTTTTCTAATGCTTTCACCACAAAATAGGTCTGAGCCGTACCTCTGGAATAAGCAATTTTTTTACCTTTAATATCTGCCAATGTTTGAATAGGCGAATCTTTTAATACAACAATTGCCGAACCTTCTCCTGTTCCGGGTGGAGTGTTAACTAAATAAATCAAATTTGTGCCAGCAGCCTGAGCAAAAATTGGTGGTGTTTCACCTGTTGGCCCCAAATCAATACTACCGACATTTAAAGCTTCTAATAGTGGTGGCCCAGAGATAAACTGAGACCAAGTAACATTAATTCCTTGTGGATTTAGCCGTTTTTCGATCGCACCTTTTTCATGGGTCAAATCTCCTGAAACTTGATAGCCAATCCGCACAACTTTATTACTTGTACTTTTAACATTAGTTGTGCTGACATTACTACTACTGGTACTAGCGTTGTTTTGGCCACAACTGACTAAAGTCGTAAACGAAACTAACCCATAAACAGCATAAAGTAAGTCTCGTCTGGATATTCCATAATTACCAATTTGGACTTTTTTCATAACTTTTGACTCAACTTTGAGTCTTATAGATGTAATAGGTGAAAGGTTATAAATAATAGGGATTTCAGAGCTTCACTGTGAGCTTGTCGAAACTCACAGCGAAACCCTTACAACCATTCTTAATAGACAACCTTTGTACGTGAGTGCTGATAGTATCAGCACCTTTAAGAAAGTACTGCTTCTACTTCTTTAGACTCGGCTTTTTGTTGGAGAACGTTGGGGACTTCTGCACTGAAGGCTTCACCATGAACGACTTCTGAACGGAAACCATCAACTCCTACTGGAACATCACCAGTAATAGTTGTCCGATAAAGTAAACGTTCAACATCCAAATGATCCAAATCTTGGGGAGCTAAATGCACAGTAGCGCGATTGTCCCAAAAGGCGATATCACCGTTATTCCAACGGAAGCGAGTGGTGTAAGCTGGCTTGGTGATTTGGTTGAAGAATAGTTCTAACAACAACTTACTTTCTTGTGGTGATACACCAACAATATGTGAAGTGAAGCCAGGGTTTACAAACAACGCACGTTCACCAGTTTCAGGATGAACTCTGACGACTGGATGAATGGAAACCAGTGGGTTAACAGCAATTCGCTGGGCAAATTTGCCATTTTCAGGTTGATAGCCACCTCCATTGAAGCGATGTTCCGCTTTTAAGGTATCGGCTAAATCACGTATAGGTGCTGATAGTCCTTCATAGGCGGCTACAAGATTACTCCATTGGGTATCGCCACCAAAACTAGGAACATTAACTGCACGTAAAACAGAGGCGGCTGGTGGGTTAATTGCTGCTGTTACATCTGTGTGCCAAGGGCCTCCACTGCGAAAACCATACTGTCTTTCATATAGTTTCCGGTCTACAGGTTTAAGTTGGGGAAATCCTGGTACTGGTTCAACTTCTCCTAAAGGATGAGCAAAGGTGACTTCGCCAAAACGAGATGTAAACTCGACTTGAGCCGCATGATCAATATTTTGATTCCGAAAGAACAATACTTTCCATTTCAATAAGGCTTTGCGAATCTCTTTAACTTGCTCATCAGACAAAGGACGTTTGAGGTCTACGCCGTTGATTTCTGCACCGATGAAACCAGCTACTTGTTTGACTTCTATATGTTTGTAGCCCATGAAAATTCTCCAGAGTTTGAATGTTGACAGGACTTACGCACAAAAATTTTCTGCGGAGACTGGGTGTAAGGGTTTTGGACATATACACCCCTATACCCTTCCCAAAACCCTTGGTTTTTCGTCTCACTGCGTAAGTCCTAGTTGAGTAATGTTCACACTCCCCTGCTGTCTATGGAATTTTGCTGATATCTCATCAGAAAATTTTGATATTGGGAGTATAACTAAACATATCATACACTATTCCGATAAACTTACCGTAGTATGTGGTTGATATTTAGCAATTTTTTGTGTTTTTGCCTTGATAGTAGTCACCAAGTCGTTTGGATTTTGAATTTTAGATTGGGAAATGGCTGTATTTCAGACTTCAGATGATAATCTCAGTCCGGCTTGCTTCATCAGAGGGAGAATGCGATCGCCAAAAAATTCCAGGTCTTCTTTAAAGTCATAAAAACTCAATTGCAAGCCATCAATACCAGCCTGCTTCAACTGGATAAACTGCTCAACTACCTGTTCAGGTGTACCAATGACTTCGATATTTCCACCAATCGCCCGACGTTTCAGTGCATCTTTACCGACACGACCCTTCCAAGCGTGAGCATCACTGTCAAATCTGCTAAAGCCTAAAGGTGCGTCAGGATCAGCATACGCAACGATCGCATCGTGGTAGTCCCAAGTTTCGCGCTCAGTTTCCCGACTGATCACCATAGGGTTAAGAAGTGTGCGGACTTCGCGCCCAATATCCCGCGCTGCTTGCTTCACTCTTTGGGTATGGGCTGGTAAGAGTGCGATCGCACTAGCAAAATCTGACCCTCCAGGACTAGTAATAAATACAATATCTGAGTAACGCGCCGCAAAAGAAATACCTGCATCTGAACCTGTAGCATTCACCAACACTGGGCGGCCATATTTCGGCTTGGGTGTGACAAAGGCTCCACCAAGTTTCCAAGTGGACTTTCCTTCAAAAGAAAAGTTCTCGTCATCATTCCACAGACGTTGTACCACTTCTAAGAACTCAGCCGCCAGTTCATAGCGATGATCATGCTCAATGCGGTTCCAACCAAACATCTCATGTTCTACAGCCCGATGTCCGGTTACGATATTAATGCCCCAACGACCCCCTGATATATGGTCTAACGTCGCACCATATTTGGCTAAATGCAACGGGTGAATTGGCCCATACAACACATGAATAGTAGAAATGAGCATAATTTTTTGGGTGATGCTTGTCAGAGCAGCTGTTGTGATAAACGAGTCTAGAGCTTCTCCGTTGAAAACACCTCCATAGCCACCCTTGGGAAGCCACTGTGACAGCGCAAATATCAAATCAAAACCTAATGTCTCAGCCTTAAGTACCAGTGCTTTGTTATATTCAAACTGCCAGTCAGTAGTGCGTGGTAATCTAGATGCGCTCCAACCTCCTGCCTGAATGGGTAAAAATAAACCCAGCAATACAGGTTGTTTCAATGCTTGAGAAAGAGGGCTAAGAGCAAAATCCGTTGGAGCCGCAAATCTGTCCCAGCCGACAATTGAACCAGGATGATGGCTAAGAATCATAGTTGAAATTGTGTATATATTTTCAGATTGCAAAAAAATTCTACATTATAATCCGGTTAATCGATAGAATTAGTGTTATATAGATATATAGGACTAATATTTGATTTATGAAAAAAATCAGTAAACTCAGGTCAGGCTTCTTTCCTACTCCCTACTCCCCATTCCCTACTCCCTGCTTACACAACTAGATTCAGAAATCAAATCGGATTCCTATATAAGGCGATAATAGCGAAAATGTGAGTTTTTCTTAGGTTTAGGAAAAATACCTATATAAATTGTTTTAAAAAGTTAATAATTACCCAAAATGTAGGCTTGGTTAAGTTTAAATACTTAATCAAGTATTTCTTTTAAACCATTAGTTAATAAAAATATCTCCGGCTTATCAAAAAAGTTGGATATCTCATAAATACTGATTTTCATAAATTAAATTTTGCTTTAAAAATATCAAAAAAATAATTTAGAATAATATTCTTAGCTATACTAATATTTAGGTAAGCTAATAATTTTCTACCCTGGTAGTATTTTCTATTTGAGTTAGTTACATCTGTTAGAAGTGAGGAGGAAAGATGTGGCTTGTAGAATAGGAAAATACTCTAAAAAGTCTTACTAAGAATACAGGATGCGTCAGAAAATTTACCTGTTTTATCTGTAAGTAAATTGTTGTCTTTTTACTACCAATTAGTTCTGTTCAACTGTGCTTAATAACATCTATAAAGATGTGTAGTAGCTAATAAATAACGAGGAGAAAGAGACAAGTAGAAAACCATGATTCTAACTTTTCATACCATTTCACTTTAAAAATGATACATATCGGCAAGCAGCGCCTCGACTTCTCCTGATGGAGACGCTGCGCGAACACTTGCTACAAGTCGCTCGGTGACCGGAAGCAGAGGAAGTGATTTGTATCAGTAATTCTGTGAATTGGTATTAATCTTAGCTATTTTGTATTCCTAGTCAGAATGAGAAAACTATGAAAACTACGCAAGAAACAGCTTGTAAAGCTAATCAAAAAACACTCAGAGGTAAGAAAAAACTCACCTGCTCAAAACCACCACAACCAGGTTCAACTCAAGGAAACTGCCCTTTTGATGGAGCAATGGTTTCTACCGGAGCTATTACTGATGCTGTGCATTTAGTACATGGTGCTGTTTCTTGTACTCATAATCCTTGGGCGACTCATGGTAGCCTTTCATCAGGCTCACAACTCTACCAAACTGCTTTTACGACTGATTTTAGTGAGGGTAATATCGTTTTTGGTGGAGAAAAGAAACTGTACAAAGCTATTTTGTATGTTGCTCAACACTATCATCCTGCGGCTATTTTTGTTTATGCTACTTGTCTGACAGCTTTGATTGGGGATGATATTGATAGCGTTTGTAAAATGGCCACACAACAAATTAATATTCCGGTCATTTATGTGAATGCACCTGGATTTCTTGGTAGTAAGAATTTGGGAAATCGGATCGGTAACGAAACTTTATTGAATTATGTTATCGGTACAGCAGAGCCAGAATTTACGACACCATTGGATATTAATATTGTTGGTGATTATAATGTCGCTGGCGAAACTTGGAATATTTTACCATTATTCCAAAAACTAGGGATTCGCGTTCTTGCCAAAATCACAGGTGATGCTCGTTATCAAGAAGTTTGTTATGCTCATCGTGTCAAATTAAATGTTGTGCTTTGCTCCAATGTAGCTATCCAAATGGCACAAACGATGCAAGAAAGTTATGGGATTCCATATATTGAGGAATCTTTTTATGGCGTAACCAACTTAAACAATTGCTTGCGGAATATTGCAGCAAAATTGAGTTTATCTTTAGAAGATAGTTGTGTGGCTCATGAGTTGCAAAAACGAACAGAAGATTTGATTGCTCAAGAAACTGCTGCTTTGGATATTGCTTTAGCTCCATATCTTGCTGATTTAAAATGTAAGCGGATTATTCTTTCTACTGGCGGCGTAAAAAGTTGGTCGTTGATTTTAGCAGCTAAAGACTTGGGAATGGAAGTTATTGCGGCTACAGATGGCAAAACAACAGACGAGGAGAAAGTAAAAATTAAACAATATCTTGGTGAAGATGGAATAGTTTTGTCAGACACAACTCCCCAAGCATTATTAAAGGCATTACACCAAACAAAGGCTGATGTTTTGATTACTGGAGCTGGTAATAAATATACAGCACTCAAAGCACAGATTCCTTTCTTAGATATTAACCATGAACGTCATCACGCTTATGCAGGTTACACGGGTTTAGTGGAACTAGCACGGGAATTGCATGAAGCTTTGTATAGTCCTATATGGGAGCAGATTAGTAAAGCTGCGCCTTGGGATGAAAAATTCAGCTATGCCAAATACTGAGTGCTAAGTAAGCTAATTTAGGTTGATAAAAATGTAAATGGTCATTTGTCATAACACAAGACAAATGACCAATACAATCAACTAGTACAGTTCGTGCCTATCGATCTATTAATAATCAAAGTCGCCACCGCCTAAGCCGCCACCAGGAGCAGCAGGGGCGGCATCTTTTGGTTCTGGTTTGTCAACTACAATTGCTTCGGTAGTCAATACCATACCTGCGATTGACGCGGCATTTTGGATGGCGGAACGTGTCACCTTAGCGGGGTCAACAATTCCAGCCGCAAACAAATCAACGAATTCGCCGGTTGTTGCGTCGTAACCGACATTGAATTCTTTCTCTTTGACTCGTTCTGCAATCACCGCACCATTTTGGCCGGCATTTTCCGCAATTCGTTTGAGAGGTGCAGCCAAAGCGCGAGAGACAATTAACGCACCGATTAATTCTTCATCTACTAAGTTAGCCTTCGCCCAGGTTTCTAACTCAGGAGCCAAATGTGCCAGTGTTGTACCACCACCAGGAACAATACCTTCTTCAACAGCTGCTCTGGTAGCGTTGATGGCATCTTCTAGGCGTAGTTTGCGGTCTTTGAGTTCGGTTTCTGTGGCTGCACCGACTTTCACCACTGCAACCCCACCGGCTAATTTCGCCAGACGTTCTTGGAGTTTTTCTTTGTCGTAGGAAGACTCAGTTTCTTCGATTTGGCGGCGGATTTGTTCTACTCTTGCCTTGACAGCTTGCTCGTTACCTTCTGCTACGAGGGTGGTGCTGTCTTTGGTGATGGTGATGCGGCGGGCTTTACCGAGTTGGTCGAGCTTGGTAGCATCAAGTCTCAAACCAGCATCTTCGGTAATTAACTGTCCACCTGTGAGAATAGCAATATCTTCGAGGATAGCTTTACGGCGATCGCCAAATCCAGGTGCTTTGACAGCCGCAACATTCAACACACCCCGCAAACGGTTGACAACTAAGGTTGCCAGAGCTTCTTTTTCAATATCTTCGGCAATAATTACTAAGGGTCTGCCTTGACGTGCGACTTGTTCCAGAATCGGTACTAGGTCTTGTACCAATGTGATTTTCTTATCAGTTAACAGCAAGAAAGGCTCATCTAGGACTGCTTCTAACCGTTCTGCATCAGTCGCAAAATAGGGAGAAATATAACCCTTGTCGAAGTTCAAGCCTTCTGTAACTTCCAGTTCGGTGGTGACTGATTTACCTTCTTCTAGAGATACTACGCCTTCACGACCAACTTTATCTAAGGCTTCGGCAATTAAAGCACCGACGACTTCATCATTACCCGCAGAGATCGCTGCAACCTGAGCGATCGCTTTGGAGTCTTCCACAGGACGAGCGTGTTCTTTAATCTTATCGACTAGAAAACCTGTGGCTTTGTCAATACCACGCTTGAGTTGAATGGCATTTGCACCAGCCGCAACGTTTCGCAAGCCTTCTTTGACAATGGCGTGAGCTAATACTGTTGCTGTGGTTGTGCCGTCTCCCGCCGCATCGTTAGTTTTAGAAGCAGCTTGACGAATTAGAGCCACGCCTGTGTTTTCCACATGATCTTCTAATTCAATTTCTTTAGCGATGGTGACTCCATCATTCACAATTTGAGGTGCGCCAAACTTCTTTTCTAAAACAACGTTACGACCTTTGGGGCCGAGGGTAACTGCTACCGCTTCTGCCAGAATATCAATACCTCTTTCCAAGGCACGACGAGCATTTTCGTTGTAAATGATGCGTTTAGCCATAGTAATTTCAGTCCTTTTTAGATTGTGTAGGTTGATGATTGGCTATTTAGGAATGATGAATAATGAATGGCGATCGCCTATGACACAATTGCCAAAATATCCTTTTCTGACAACAGGACATACTCTTCTATACCTAGCTTGATATCAGTGCCAGCGTATTTAGAGAACAGCACTTTATCGCCAATTTTAATATCAATAGTTTGATAGGTTCCGTCATCGTTGCGTTTACCAGGGCCGACAGCGACAATTTCACCTACCTGCGGTTTTTCTTTAGCACTATCAGGCAAAAGAATACCACCCGCAGTCTTTTCTTCGGACTCACTAATTTTGATAAACACGCGATCGCCCAAAGGTTTAACGGTAGATACGCTCAACGCTATAGCTGCCATACAAAATTCTCCAAACTCACTTTTTTGAGGTAAATGTTCAATTCAACTGAGAGGAAAATTCCTCATAGGTTGTGTTTTTCAAATTAAACCCTAGGCATGGAATGGCTTCTGATTAAACTAACTAAGCAATAGCGAGTTAAATCAGAATTGCCGGTAGAGGAGTTAGTACAGTAAGTTTATCGAGTTACCGTACTTTACTGTGTTAAGTATCATGTCACATAGTTTGAAAAAAATCAAGTAGTGCAGTAAAGCCTATATTCCTAGCATTACTTAGAATAACTAAATATTTGTTTTACATATACTAAGTACTTGAATTTTTTGAATGGCAATGCAATACTGCTAAATTAACTACGTTAAATCGGTCAATAATTAGTATTTTAAGGAAGCCTATGTAAGACTTGGAGAGCTAACTTTTCAGGTCTTCTAGAAATTATGCCTAGATGAACTTGGCTAGTTATGTATGTAACTTAGCCTCGCTCATTATCTGGGGAAGATTGCCCTTCCCCATTTCTTACTTTTCAAGGAGTAAATTTCATGAATAGTTCTACTCATCAAGACGCTGATGTTTTGATTATTGGTGGCGGCCCGTCTGGAACTTGGGCGGCTTGGAGTGCAGCCACCAGTGGCGCAAAAGTTGTGTTAGTAGATAAAGGTTACTGCGGTACAAGTGGTGCAGCGGCCGCATCTGGAAATGGCGTATGGTATATACCACCAGACCCAGAACAACGAGAAGCCGCAATGGCCAGCCGAGAAGCGATGGGAGGTTTCCTGGCAGATCGGCAGTGGATGAAGCGGGTATTAGACCGTACCTATGACAACATTAATTCTCTGGCTGACGAAGGCTACCGTTTTAGTGTGGATGCAGAAGGAAAAGTTATCCGTCGCTCTTTGCAAGGCCCAGAGTATATGCGGTTTATGCGGAGAAAGATTAAGCAAGCAGGGGTGAAAATTTTAGACCACAGTCCCGCTTTAGAGTTATTGGTGGATGCAGAAGGCGCGGTAGCTGGTGCTAAGGGGATTAATCGACAAACCGGGGAACACTGGACAGTGAAAGCTGGAGCCGTGGTGATTGCAACTGGTGGCTGTGCCTTTTTGAGTAAGGCTCTGGGTTGTAATGTTTTGACAGGAGACGGTTATTTAATGGCTGCTGAAGCCGGGGCTGATTTCTCTGGGATGGAATTTTCCAATGCCTATGCGATTTCGCCGGCGTTTTCTTCGGTGACTAAGACCCGATATTATGATTGGGCTTCTTTCACCTATGAAGATGGCACAGTAATTGAAGGTGCAGGTTCTAAACGTGGTCGTTCAGTGATTGCTAAGACATTGCTGACTCAACCTGTGTATGCACGTCTCGACCAAAATATGGATGAAGCAACTAAAGCATGGATGCGAGCTTCTCAGCCTAACTTCTTTGTGGTATTCGATCGCGCGGGGATAGACCCATTTACACAAAGATTCCCGATCACTTTGCGTTTAGAAGGAACTGTACGCGGTACTGGTGGGATTCGGATTACTGACCATACCTGCGCTACCTCAGTTAATGGACTTTATGCGGCGGGGGATGCTGCTACTAGAGAATTAATCTGCGGTGGTTTTACAGGTGGTGGTAGCCATAATGCGGCTTGGGCAATGTCTTCTGGCTATTGGTCGGGACAATCTGCGGCTAACTATGCCTTGAGTTTGGGTGAAAAAGCCAGCCAGCGCAGTGTTCAGGGAGTGGGTGCAGCTGGGTTACGTGGCGGCGGTGATCATCAATTCTCTGCTGAAGAAGCGATCGCGGCAACCCAAGCTGAAGTTTTTCCCTATGACCGCAACCTCTTCCGCAGCGAATCTGTATTAGGTGAATCTTTAGAAAGATTAGATCACCTATGGCAAGAAATCCGCCGTAGTAACACACCTTATGATAGCCATATTGTGCGATCGCGGGAAGCAGCAGCGATGGTTGCAACTGCACGCTGGATGTACAACAGTGGTTTGCAACGCCAAGAAACTAGAGGGATGCACAAGCGGATGGATTATCCGCAACAAGACCCCAACCAACAATATCGCCTGTTGAGTGGTGGGTTAGATCAGATTTGGGTCAAGCCTGAGTCGATAGTTGCAAAACGGGAATTAGTCACAGTGTAAGTTTTAGGGATTGAGGAAGGAATGAGGCTGTTGCTTGATTTCTTCCTTTTTTCAACGCAGTCCCGATGAAACAAGTTTCATAGCCAAGCATGAAAGAGCGAGTACTATGCTTACTCAGCACTTTTAACTCAGCACTCAGCACTTTCAAGTCAGAGGGGCGCAGAGAATTAAAGAGTTTAGAAGTTGTGAAATCTTATACATGAAATTATTATCTTTATTTAAATTAAATCTTGATTTGCCTGCGTTGCGATCGCGCAATTATCGCCTCTATTTTGCCGGACAAGCTTTGTCGATGACGGGCAATTTCATGACCCAGGTAGCGGTGCTTTGGTTGATTTATCAATTAACCGATTCGGCTTTAATGTTAGGAATAGCAGGATTTTTTGGACAATTACCAGTATTTGCCTTAGCTCCAATTTCGGGGATTTTAGCCGATCGCTACAACCGCCATCGTTTGTTATTGTTATTTCAGCTTGTTGGGATTTCTATCTCAATTATTCTGACTGTCATCACATTTTTAGGTTTGGCTAATTTTTGGACATTGCTAACCTTGAGTACATTATTAGGTTTGCTCAAAGGCTTAGATGTGCCGGTTCGTCACGCATTTGTTAGTGATATGGTGAGTCGAGAACTGATGGCAAATGCGTTGGCGTAGCCCGCCGAAGGCATCGCGCTTAATGCAGCCTTTCTCAATGGAGCGCGATTAATTGGCCCGGCTCTTGGTGGGATTTTGATTGCTAAGTTTGGCGCAGGCTACTGCTTTTTATACGATAGTCTCAGCTATATTGTGGCTATTTGGGCAATTACAGCAATGCAAATTACACCGCGCACAGTGGAAATACAGACAAGCGATCCTTGGCGAAAGTTGCAAGAAGGATTTCAATATGCTTATCATTTCTTACCTGTGCGTTCTATCTTGCTATTACTGGCAACAGCTAGTTTAGTGGGTATGTCATATACGACACTTCTACCCATCTTTGCAGTCGAAGTTCTGCATGGAGGTTCGGAAACCTTGGGTTTTCTCACAGCCGCAGCTGCTATGGGTTCGGTGTTTGCTTGTGTTTATCTGAGTTTTCGCCAAAATATCGTAGGTTTAGAGCGTTTAATAGCCTTTTGTCCGGCGATTATGGGGGTTGGCTTTATTTGTTTTTCTGTCTCTCAAGTCTTCTGGATTTCTCAGTTAGCTTTGGTTATGGTTGGCTGGAGTTCTACACTCCAGGTAGCTGCAAGTAATACATTGCTGCAATTTATTGTGGAAGATAGCAAACGCGGCAGGGTAATGAGTTTTTATGCTATGTGTTTTATGGGTATGGCTCCTTTTGGTAATCTCCTCGCTGGAACTCTCGCCAATTATTTAAAAGCTCCCAATACTTTGATTTTAGGTGGTGTAATCTGCATTTTAGGTTCGTTATTATTCATACAACAATTACCCCAACTAGTGAAATTGATCAATTTGAGGACAAAGTTAGTAGCAAATTAATGTGCTGATATTAATTTGCACTCCTAAATTGTTTTTTTACTTCATACTCATCCTCAAATATTCACATCGCTCTACTTACAACCATTGTTTAGATTTATATGAGATGAAATATCTTTGGTATTCTGACAACGATATCTGCATTAGAGAATAAATTGTGTTTACTAATACAGTTGGATGGTTAAAGTTTTTAATGCTCACCAATCTCTGTAGATACACAGTAGCAATTTTTGCTTAAATGATAAAATTTTTTGTGCAGATGGGAATACTAAGCTTAGTATTTACATCAATTTGATACTATGCTGAGAATTCCCGGTTATAAATTGGGTAAAGAAATTTACAACGGCTCTAAAACTTTGGTTTATCGGGCTATTCGAGAGATTGATTCATTATCAGTAGTACTTAAAGTGCTGAAGAATCCTTATCCGAGTTTTAATGAACTTGTACAGTTTCGCAATCAGTATACCATTGCTAAAAATCTCAACTCTCCCGGAATTATTCAGACTTACAGTCTAGAAAATTATGAGAATGGCTATGCGTTAGTCATGGAAGATTTTGGTGGAATTTCGCTGCGGGAATGGGGAATTAGGAATCGGGAGTTGGGAGGGAGGGTAAGTTTAGAGTTTCTGAAGGAATTTTTACAGATAGCGATCGCCCTTTGCAATTGTTTAGAAATACTTTATCGAGAATCAATTATTCATAAAGATATTAAACCCAGCAATATATTAATTAATCCTGAAACTCAACAAGTTAAATTAATCGATTTTAGTATTGCATCTTTATTACCAAGAGAAACTCATACTATCCTGAATCCCAGCGTTTTAGAAGGTACACTGGCTTATATCTCACCAGAACAAACAGGGAGAATGAACCGGGGAATTGATTACCGGACTGATTTTTATTCTTTAGGGATTACTTTTTACGAATTACTCACAGGTGAGTTACCCTTTCAATCAAATGATCCCATAGAGTTGGTGCATTGTCACATTGCCAAAAAAGCACCTTTAGTCAACCAAATTAATTCCCAAATACCCAATGTACTGGCAGAAATCATCAACAAATTGATGGCGAAAAATGCAGAAGATAGATATCAAAGTGCATTAGGAATAAAATTTGATTTAGAAAATTGTTTACAGCAGCTAAATTCTACTGGGGAAATTCAAAGATTTGAAATTGCTCAACAAGATGTGTGCGATCGCTTTATTATTCCTGATAAACTCTACGGTAGACAAGCAGAAGTAGAAACTTTGTTGCAAGCCTTTGACAGAGTTAGTCATGGCGCAACCGAAATGGTATTAGTTGCTGGTTTTTCTGGTATTGGCAAAACCGCCGTTGTCAACGAAGTTCATAAGCCGATTGTCCGCCAACATGGTTATTTTATTAAAGGTAAATACGACCAATTTCAACGGGATATTCCTTTTAGTGCCTTTGTGCAAGCCTTCCGAGATTTAATGGGACAGTTGTTAACTGAAAGTGATGCCCAAATACAAGCATGGAAAACCCAAATATTAACAGCCGTTGGCGAAAATGGACAAGTAATTATTGAAGTTATCCCCGAATTAGCGAGTATTATTGGCGAACAACCACCAGCCGTAGAATTATTTGGTAAAGCAGCCCAAAATCGCTTTAATTTGTTATTTCAAAAATTTACCAAAGTCTTTACCAGTGCGGAACATCCCTTAGTTATATTTTTAGATGATTTGCAATGGGCAGATTCAGCATCATTAAAGTTAATGCGAATATTAATGGCTGATACAAATCATCTTTTATTAATTGGTGCGTATCGAGATAACGAAGTTAACCCTGGACATCCATTAATTTTGACTTTAAATGAAATCCGCAAAACCAAAGTAGTAATCAATACAATTACTTTGGCAGCACTAGATCAGGAAAATATTAATCAATTAGTTGCTGATACTTTCAAATGTTCTGTAAATTTGGTCATAAATATTTCTCATAAAATATATCATAAAACTCAAGGCAATCCTTTTTTCACAACACAATTTCTCAAGGCATTATATCAAGATAATCTGATTAAATTTGATGCAAACTTAGGTTGTTGGCAATGTGATATTGCTCAAATTACAACTCAAGCAGTTACAGAAGATGTTGTTAATTTCATGAGTTCGCAACTGCGAAAACTCCCAATATCGACTCAACAAGTATTAAAGTTAGCTGCTTGTATTGGAAATCAATTTGATTTAGAGACTTTGGCAATTGTTTCACAACAATCAGAAGTTGAGACAGCTACTGCCTTGTGGAAAGTTTTAAAAGAAGGATTGATTTTACCAATTACTGATGTTTATAAATTCTATCAACAAGAGTCATTAGTTAATAGAGAAAGCAATGTTAATATTTCGTTGGATAATATTGAAGAACAGACAAATGAATCAAGACAAATAACAGTTGCTTATAAATTTTTACATGACCGTGTACAACAAGCAGCTTATTCTCTGATTCCTGACAATCAAAAACAAGCAACTCACTGGCAAATTGGTCAATTACTCCAGCAAAAGTTATCAGAAAGTGAACAAGAAGAAAAGCTATTTGATATTGTTGGGCATTTAAATCAAGGTCAGGCATTAATTAGCCAAAATAGCGATCGCCAAATCCTCGCCCAACTGAACTTAAAAGCTGGTGCTAAAGCAAAAACAGCCACAGCTTATGCTGCTGCTGTCGCCTATTTACAAACTGCGATCGCACTTTTGGAATCTAACTGCTGGCAAACCCAGTATGAATTAGCCTTAGAAATACATACAGCAGCAGCCGAAGCCAGTTATTTAAATGGTGATTTTGCTGGGATGGAAAAGTTTGCTGCATTGGTGTTGCAACAAGCTAAAACCATCCTTGACAAAGTAAAAATCTATGAAATTCAAATTGCTGCCCAAACTTCTCAAAGTCAAATGTTAGCAGCGATCGCAGTTGGTAGAGAAGCTTTAAGACAACTAGGAATTGAATTCCCCAGCGAATTAGACGAAGTTCATCTTGGCAAAGCTTTAGCAGAGGTAAACCAGCAACTCAACAACAGAGAAATTGCCGAACTGATTAACCTACCCCTGATGAGTGAACCCACAGCCCAAGCTGCAATGCAACTTTTAGGTATGTTGTTTGCACCAGTGTTTCTGGGAAACCCCAGTTTACTGCCTTTATTGGGTACAACGATGGTGCGGTTATCGCTGGAATTTGGCAATGCGCCCGCCTCAACGGTAGGATATGTAACCCAGGGTTTGGTACTGTGCGCCTTTTTTGGCGAAGTTGCAACCGGCTATAAGTTCGGGAAATTAGCACTCTCCCTACTAGATAAATTAAATGCTCAAAGCTGGCAATCCTGCACTTTCACACTGTTTGCTTGTTTCATTCAACATCGTCAACAACCATTTTTAGCAACCTTTTCCATATTAAAAGAAGCCCACAGAACTGGTATGGAAACAGGTGATTTTCTCTATGTTGGCTATAGCATAGCCATCTATGCTTTTACCGCACTGTTTATTGGCGTAGACCTGAATACATTAACGTTGGAATTTCCTACTTCTAATGCTGTTCTGACTCAGGTGAAGCAAGATTCTGCGCGTGTTTATTTAGACATGATGCAGCAAGCAGTCGAGCAATTGAAAGAACCAGTCAGTCAGCCAGATTGCTTAATTGGCAAGATATATGATGAAACAGTCATGTTGCCAAAGCACAAACAAGATAATGATCTCACAGGAATCGCCTTTGCTTATATTTACAAACTGTTGCTGGCATACTCTTATGGTAATTATGCTAATGCCCTCGACTACATTACCCAAGTCAAACCCTATTTAATGGCATTATCAGGACTGATTCATATTCCTATTTTCCATTTTTATGCAGCCCTCACCCACCTAGCAATTATTTCCACACAACCAGAAGCAAAAGAAATTCTGAATGAGGTAGAAAATCATCAAGCAAATTTGTATCAATGGGCGCAATTTGCCCCAATGAACCATTTACATAAGTGGCATTTAGTAGAAGCAGAAAAATGTCGAGTTCGTGGTCAAAAATTAGCAGCAATGGAACATTACGATCGCGCCATTACTCTTGCCAAAGATCACAAATTTCTCAACGAAGAAGCCTTAGCAAATGAACTAGCTGCCAAATTTTATCTTGGTTTGGGTAGAACAAAAATCGCTCAAACCTATATGCTGGAAGCTTATTATTGTTATACACGTTGGGGTGCAGAAGCTAAAGTCATCGATTTAGAAACACGCTATCCCCTACTACTCGTGACAATTCTGCACAAACAGCAAGCATCTTTCAAAGCCACAGAAACCATTATTTCTTCCTCTTCAGAGAAAGTTGATAGTTCTAGTTTCAGTAAAAGTAGTCTTTCAACCAATCTAGATTTAGCCAGCATTGTCAAAGTTTCGCAATCGCTATCTAGTGAAATTGAGTTAGAAAAATTACTCTCAACTTTATTAGAAGTCATACTCAAAAACGCTGGTGCTGATAAATGTGCATTACTCATGCCAAAAGGTAATTCCTGGTTCATTGAAGCACTTTATCAACTCGAACAACCCAGTTGTATTTTGCGTTCTCTCCCCTTTGATGATCATCAAACATTACCCCTGAGTCTAATTAATCAGGTGAAAAATTCTCTCACCTTAGCAGTGATTGAGAATGCAGCCACAGAACAAACCCTAGCGGCTGATCCTTATATATTAGAATATTCCCCCAAAAGCGTGCTTTGTGCGCCAATTTTGAACCAAGGCAAATTGATTGGCATTTTATATTTAGAAAATAACCTGACAGTGGGAGCATTTACCCGCGATCGCCTAGAAATTTTACAGTTATTAATTTCTCAAGCCGCCATCTCTTTAGAAAATGCTCGATTGTACGCACAACTAGAAGATAGAGTCAAAGAACGCACTCAAGAACTCAACCACAAAAACGAGGAACTGCAAACAACTTTAAAAGAATTGCATCGTACCCAAACACAAATGGTACAAAGTGAAAAAATGTCAGCTTTAGGCCAATTAGTCGCCGGTATTGCCCACGAAATTAATAACCCCATTACCTTTATACATGGCAACTTAAATTACATTCAGCAATATACCAATGATTTATTACATATAGTAGATACCTATCAAGACCACTACCCCCATCCCCCAGAATCCCTAAATGCAGAAATCGAAAATCTAGATTTTAACTTTGTGAAAGAAGATTTACCGAATATTCTCAAATCTATGCACATGGGTTCTGAACGCATTCGACAAATGGTGTTATCTTTACGCAACTTCTCTCGTTTGGATGAATCAGAATATAAAGCGGTGGATCTGCATGAAGGCCTTGATAATACATTAGTCATGTTGCAATATCGTCTGCAAGCCCAGACTAATCGTCCAGCAATTGAAATTATCAAAGAATATGGCGAACTACCGTTAGTAGAATGCTGCGCTAGGGAAATTAACCAAGTATTTATTAGTGTAATTGTTAACGCGATCGATGCCCTAGAAGAAAAAAGTCGTCATCACAGCTTACAAGAAATTACAGCCAACCCCAATCAAATTCAGATTCGGACTCTCACAACCGAACTAAACCAAGTCCAAATTATCATCGCCGATAATGGCGTTGGTATTCCAGACAATATCCAATCCCGCTTATTTGACCCATTTTTCACAACTAAACCTGTAGGTAAAGGCACAGGTTTAGGATTGTCCATTAGCCATCAAGTGATTACAGAAAAACATAGCGGTTCCATTCATCTCAACTCTGTATTAGGTAAAGGAACAGAATTTATCATTACTTTACCTATTAAGTCAGATAAACATCCTCTTACTAACGTAATGGTTGAACTTTCATGATCATCTCTGTTTATAGGAATCCGATTTGATTTCTGAATCTAGTTATATAGGTAGGGGGTAGGGAATGGGGAGTAGGGAGTAGGAAAAAAGCCTGACCTGGGTGTACTGATTTTTTTCATAAATCAAATATGAGTCCTATAGCAAAACATTGATTTCTCAAGCATTTTAGATTTAAATATGATTTTTTAATTAACTAATGAAATAGTTTGTTAATCAAATCTATAGATTTTTATTTATAATTGTAGTCTGTAAAAATAATCTCATTGCATCAATACGGGATTGCATATAATTTTCTGAAAAATCATAGATATTCCTTGGGTAATTTTACGTTAATTTCTGTAAATTTTTATACTAAAATAGTATAAATCTTCTTGTTTAGTGTGAATCTGTGTTGTTTGCTACTTCGTTGATAAAGAGTTAGCAAAAACAATTCCCTAGCATCGACGTTAAACAGCTAATTGCGATATAAAGTATTTACCCAGAAAAAAGTAACTCCAAAGCAGTTAATTTTTTAGGACTTATAAAGTTAATTGCCTTGACTGTATGACTTGTATCCAATATTTATAGAATTGCCATTAATAAGCGCGATATTAATATCGTTGCTATTAGAGCAAGACTTATTACTGACATTTATAGAGGAATCTGTTTCCTGTCAAATACTCGCTGTAGCTTTAGCTAGTACAAAAATAACTCCCGTTTAATTAGCTCAATTTTGGTTAACTACCTAATAGGTATCTATAGTATATTTCTATCTTATTCATAGAGAATATACATTGTATAACTTGTAGTTTATCCAACTATAACTGCTTCTAACTAACTTGAATTGATAAAAAAGGTAACTAAGTTATGAACGACAAACTTCGGCTAACAATACTTGAACCAGCAGGAATTTTAGATAAAATTACTGGCAATCAATTGCAAAATGAAATTAGCAACCTGATCAACCACGGTACTAACGTTATATTGATTGATATGCAAGGAATTAAATTTATCGATAGTTCTGGCTTGGGTTATTTAGTGTCAGCAATGAAAATTGTCAGTAATGCTAACGCTAAATTTTTTGTCTGCTCTGTTAGTGATCAGGTTAAAATGTTATTTGAAATCACTAAAGTGAACAAATCATTACAAATATTTGCTGACAAAGACGACTGTAAACGCTATGTTTTAAACACTTTATCTCGGATGTCTTACAGGTAAAAAATTGAGGCTAACTATTATTCTGTGTTTCGAGTTTTAGTGACGGACGTAGCCACAAATATATAATTAGTCCCCAAAATGGTATTAAACGGACTAGCCAGAGTATTTTGTCGTTATCCCATTGACGACGCGCCATATCATCTTTCACTAGCCATGACTGAAATAACCAGAATACTAGCATATCTACCACAAAAGAATATGCGAGGCGATCGCTAAATAATAATTCTAATAAATCTTGCCAACGGGTTGTAATATCACCGTACTCAGGACGGGCTAATACAGCCCAACTCAAGGAAACCACAAAAAAACCAGCCAAAATTGAAGGTAAAACTCGGCTTTCGCCTACTTTTTCCACAAATGTCAACGAATTTGTTGCTACTTGCGGATTTACTTGACGCAACCCCAACCAAGGAAGAAAAAAGACATTGGTGAGTAATGCGGTACCAATTAAGAATGTCATCATCGAAAATCGCTGGTTGCGCCCATCAATTATAAAACCCCAAAATAATAATCCCCAAGTCACCACAATGTTAAATAATCCCTCTAGTACGGGATTATTAATTGGCGCTTCACTGGGGAAAATGATTGGTAATACTAACCAAAAATTCATACTCAAATTGAATATTTCTGCTAATGTTTTGGGTGTGACATGCAGCAGCGACTCTCCCGGTGGAATATCGCTTAATAATAAATAACCAACATAAATTAACCACACAGTCCAGATGAATATTCTGGACAAATTTACCGATAAATCATGGGTAGAATTGGCAATAAATTGTTTTACTTCGCTGAACATTACTTTTTACGGCTATTGTTACTAATAACTTTTATCCCTAAAATTTTCAGAGTTTCGTGATAATCACTAATCGTCAGAGAAGTCAACTCTTGACCCAACAAATAAAAGCTACCCATAACTTTAACAGAATTAGACCTTCCATTTGTCGCTTTGTGAAGTGTGATTGTGGCATGTTTTTGATTGTTTACACCCTTGAGGAGAAAAATCCCAGCAAAATTGAAGCTACCAGATGTAACTAATTGATCATGATTAACGCTGGCATTAATATCGGCAAAGGTGTAACCTAAAAACTTCAGATTACCAGCAATACTGGCAGAATTATTCAGAGAATTATTCATGCCTTTAAACAGTGTAACTGTAGCACCATCAAAAGCTAATATCCCAAAATTCAAATTACTCCTAGCTTGTAAACCTCGTTCACTGAGGCTGATACCTGATGCAGTAAATTTTTTACCCAAAACAGTTATATCACCTGCACCCAGCAACTTTTTATTAATTAAATCAAGCTGTAAATTCGGCACACTGATATTTAAGATATTACCGAAATTAATTGCTGTATTATTAATTTCTATATTTTGCCGATTTAATGATAATGTGCCGTTCCCCAAAGACTGGTTAAAAGCAAAAATATTTGCTGTACCTGTGGCACTTTGGTTGTTCAAGTCAACTGTCAGGTTTGGAATAACTAAACTTAAGAAACCTGCTAAACCTAGCTGGACATTGTTTAAATTAATCTTATCTTTGCTAACATCAAAGGTAATACTTGCTAAAGTATTGCCCAAAATAGAAACTGTGCCGAAGCCACTGCCTTTACCAGATTTTCTATCAATACTTAAGGCATCAACATCAATACTCACTAGATTAGCTAAACTGATATCAAAGTTTTTAAGTATTGATTGTTCCGGCGTAATTTTAAATTCTACATTGGCAATTTCTTGCCCAAACATTTCTATATAACCATCTCCTTGAAGATAATGTTCATCAGGAGTTACCTTGATAGATAAATCTAAACTATCATCATCTGTGCCTTTAATTTTCAGAAACTCTAAATCGATTTCTGGAACTTTTAATGAACCATCAATATGCTGAAAAGCTTTATCACCTTGCAAACTTAAAATTGCTGCATGACCCCAAGCATTAACTTTACCATTAATTTCTAAACCTTCTAATATAGACTGTCCGGCAATAATTGTTGGGAATGGTACATACTTAATTAAGGGGTTAAGTATACCGTCTCCATCTCTATCAAGGGGTTCAATGCTTAAGTTGAGTAAGTTTTCTAAAAACCCTAAAGCTTGATTAACTAACTCAATAGAATAGCCTACTTGCTTGGTAATAAAAGATGTGACTGGCCCCCGCCATAATTCTATTAAGCTAACCGGTTGCTTAGGGTTTAAAATTAACGCTAATCTTTCAGGATCATTAGTATCCATGAGAAATGCAACTTCCAAATCAGTCTTTTCCCATTTCAAATCACCAATGAAGCCAAAATTATCAAAGTAAGGAGGTAAATATGTCCCACCTCCTTGAAACCTGACATTGCGAAGTTCAGTTCCAACTAAACCGTAAGGATTACACCAAGGTTTTTCGCTTTGCTGACTGAAGAATGCTGTTAAAGATTCTGGTTCGAGAGAGATATTACCAGATAGCGATAGTTTGGGTTCTTGTTCTTGGGTGGTATCGTAGCCTTCAAGAATTAAGTTTCCTGTAATTCCAAAGTTTGGTTCTAAATCAGTTCCAATATTTAAATTGATCAGTAAGTTATTGAAAGTAGCCTTAAATGGTTCTTGGCAAAATAGCTGAATATTACCGGCGACATTACCTATTAATTTAACTTCTCCTATCGGCTGAAAGCTAATCATGGCTGCGAATTTAGCCATACCTAAGTTGTTACAAATAAAGCCACGCAAATTTGGAGGTAAGCTATTTAAGTCAATATCTCCAATAAAGTTAATTCCTTGGCTTAACTTGATGCTGCCTAACTTTGAATGAGTCAAACAATAGCTGGTGTCATTTAGAATGAGTTCTGTACTTCCCAGTTTTAAATCGTTGATGATGGGTATTGTATTTGTTAAAGACTTAAAGCTGAAATTTTTTGGTAGTTTATATTTTAATGTAGTTATTTTGCCAAAGGTTACTTCTATTTTTTGTTTATTTAGTAAACCTTTAACGGTGAGTTCGGTTTTCTGTCCCTTTTGAGAGACTGTATATTTGGGATTAGATATAGTAATTTTATGACTACCGAATATGGCATTTATTATGCTATCGAGTGCCACCTTCATGTACGGCAGTGTACTATGAAGGTTAAAAATTTTATTTAAATCTAAATCTAAATCATGATTATTATCTAACTGAATTTCTGAGTTTGATTTAGCTAGATTGGCAAAATCTAAAGAGTCTAGTTTGAGTTTGAGATAATCAGGTAGGATAATTGCTGATGATTTAAGAATATTCGGCATAAGTACATTATCGTAAAAGTATTTTATAGCATTTATTAATTAAATATACAAAAGCTTACTATAGCAATCCTAAATTAGTCGTGAAAAACATAGATATGGAAACGAACCGCAAAGAACGCCTAGACACGAAGTGGCTTCCCGAAGGGTAGGACGCAAAGGTAAGAAAGAAGAAAAAGATATAGAAATTTTACAAATGATTTAGGAATGCTATAAAAACCCGTATATACGCGCAGAAAATTTTATCAAAATAAATTAGCCCTACCTTTTTAAGTAGGGCTAATCGCTATGATTTATCTCTGGTGAAATTGATTGTTAGGCGATGTTTAATTCAACGCGGACAATTAAATCGTTGAAATCGCGATCGCCACCTCTTGGCAAATCTTCAAAGCCAAAGATATTATTACCTAATAAAGTAATTTGGTCTGTTTGTCTGGTGTTAGCACCTAAGAAGGGGAAGTAAACCGCCGGATTTCTGGGGTTGCTATCTAACACTGATTCTGGTGTGTCATTGACAATAATAAATGGTGCATAGATATAACCTCCTTGCAGGGTTGCAGAGTAGGTTGTTATCCCACGGTTGGCTGTTAAGTCAATCCCTGAAACACGGTTGCGGACAGCCGCTTCGGTGTAACCAGCTTGTCCGGGTAAGATATCTGCTTGGCCATCACCGTTGAGGTCAATACCGCCGTTTACATCGCTGACTCGGTAGAAACTGGCGTAGTTTCTAAAACTTGCATCTTTGCTAACGATAAAATCAGCAGTAACTAATTCTGTGACGTTACGCAAGTCAATGAGTTCGGCTTGCGATTGACCTTGCAAAGCTGTACCAATTGGTAAAACTGTGTCGGTTGATTGGATATTTACCACTAAATCTTGGAAAGGCTGACCATTTCCTGGTTGAAATTCCCAAGCGAGGGAGAATTTATCGTTACCTAAGTTGGTGATTCTTTGGGTGTTGGGATTAGCGAAAATGACGCTGTTGCTGGGGATATTACCAGCGCGGACAGCATCACTTGTACCATTGTTCACCACATAAAATCTGAGTTGGTCGCCGGAATCAAATTCCAGTAATCGGGAAACATCGGCGTTGTTTAAGCCGCGATTCACCGCCGAGAAGATGGTTCTAGCCCTTTCTAAAGCGGCTGCGGTGTAACCTGCTTCGCCTGGGGCGATACCGTTGATTCTACCTGCGGCATCATCTACGGTAAACACACCAAGTTCATTGGTACGGTTGGAACCGCGTCTGGTGAGGTCTACTTGCAGTCGGGTTTTGGCACCACTACCCTTGATTGTGAATATATCAGTATTGGGAGTTTGGGCGAGAGAGCGATCGCTATCGGCAATAGTAACAGTTGCGGTGGTGTTAGTTCTGGCAAGGTCGTAGTTGTTACCATCAACTAACGTTAAAGTTACTGTTTCATTGCTTTCTACCAAGTTGTCATCAATTGGTTTAACGGCTATATCCACGTAGGAACTACCAGCCGCGATGGTGGCTGTACCTGTGAGGCTGTCGTAATCACTACCGTTAGTGGCAGTTCCACCAACAGTATAGTTGAAGGTTAAAGCTGTATTGGTATTACCAGCGCGAGAAATGCGGAAGGTTGCAGGGGTGGAATTTCCTTCTGTGGCATTTGGCGTGGTGCTTGTAACACTAATCACACCAGTAGTTAAATTCAGGGGCTTGTCTAGATGCAGGAGAATAATTTCGTTGTTGTCGATGTCTCCTGGTCTGCCTTGGGAGAAGGGATAATTATTATCGTTGGCAACCAAGATGGTGTTCGCATCCAATACCAACACATCTTCAATAGTGACGAAGGGGAAGGTAAATTTTGTACTACCGTCTCGATTCAAGTCATTGGGGTCTTGAATATTCAGCAAATCAGCAACTTCTTGTTTTTCCACAAAGCCATTAGCATCGCGTTTTGAGAAGTCAACTTTGAAGATTTTCTTGAATTGGGCGGCGCTACCTTGCAGACCATCCCGTTCAATTACCAGATATTCATTTTCGTTGATGACGGTGAAATCACCAATGGCATAACTGGGGTTATCCAAACGGTAATAACCAACCAAACCTTGATATTGTTCTGAGGCGACATCAAATTTATAAATCCGCAGTGAACCAGCAGGGTCGCCAGCCACAGTACCTTCTAATAATGGGTACAAAGTTTGTCTGTCGGGACTGATGGCTAAACCTTCAAAACCTCTAGAACCACCAAGGTTAGCAACGGCTGGCTGTCCAACAAATTGGTCGCGGACTAAATCACCGACACCGGGGAAATCGGTAAAGTAAGCATCTACACCCAACTCGATGAACTGTCTGTATTCTGCCAGTGGGTCGCCGTTGTAATCGGATGCTAAAAACACGCTTTCACTGCGGAAGGTATAAGGATGTACCTGCAAACCTGCGGCGTGGGCATCTTGTACTAAAGTTGTGGGCGTACCCAAGACTCTATCTGCATCGGTAATTGAACCATCACCATCGAGGTCATCTGGTCTACCATCACTGTTACGGTCTACTGTTGTCGCGGGGATAATCAGGCGTTTGTTAGGCCCAATCCCGACTGCGTAAGTGGCGATCGCGGCTAGTCCTGTTGGTCTAATTAAGTCGCCGTAGGTGCGAGTATCACCATTAAATTGGAAGTCGTAAGGTTGACTTGTCGCGCCCCCAATTAACTGAATCAAGGGGATATTAATTCTGGCGGCGGGTAAGATATTTTGTTTCAATTCCCGCAGATTACCCACCTCAAAGGATTGAATAAATACTCTGTCGGGATCAGTAAAGTTTTCCGCAACTAAAACATTTACCAGCAATTGTCCCAGACTGGTATTGATGGGTGTACCATCGATGCGTCTACCTTCAACAGCAAAGTAAGTCGGGTGTTTGGTTTCGGGATAAATGCCGATTTTCCGCCCAGTTTCGGCTTCTACTTGCTGCACCAAATCAATAATTTCTTCGAGGGTAGGAACTTTCAACCCATCATTGTTAAATCTGGTTCCGCGCAAGCCCGGTAAGCGTTCAATTGCATTCAGAGTTTTGATTTCTGCTAAGGTGAGGTCTTCGGTAAACCAACCTCTGATAGTTCTACCATCAATAACTTTGGTCGTCAGTCGGTCAGCAAACTCAGGACGCAGGTAAATATCGGTGCTAGTGTCAGTCAGATTAACTGAACCATCATTGTTGAGAATTGCCAAAGCATTTTCGTGACGGGCGATTAAACGTCCATCTTTGGTAGCTACTAAGTCAGGTTCGATGAAATCTGCACCTTGAGCGATCGCTAGTCTGTATGCTTCTAAAGTATGTTCTGGTCTTTCACCACTCGCGCCACGATGTCCAATAACTAATGGTGCATCACCACTTAAAGTATTAAAATCTTGCAGGTTGCGGACATCGGGGTTTTGCGGCGACCTGACAAACTGCCCTGTTAACTGGTCACGCACAAAATCACCAGTACCGGGGAAGTCTGTAAAGTAACCATCTACGCCCAACTGAATAAACTGGCGAAACTCCGCTTGAGGATCACCGTTGTAGTCTGATGCGAGATAACGCCCTTCGTTGCGGAATGTATAAGGATGGACTAACAAGCCAGCAGTATGGGCATCATTCACCAAAGAGGTTGGTGTAGTTAAGGTTTTATCTGCGTCGTTAACTAATCCATCACCATTGACATCATCAGCTTGACCATCGCCGTTAGCATCCACACCGCGAACCGAAACAATCATCCGCTTCCAAGGGCCGATTCCTTCAGCGTAGGTGGCAATTTCTCGCAAACCTTCGGGGGTTCTTAAGTCGCCGTAGGTGCGAGTATCGCCACTTACTTCAAAGTCAAAAGGTTGATAGTCAATCAGCGAACCATCCAGATTGACATCACGGGCATCCAATAACTGAATTAGCGGTAAGTCAATACCAGCCGCAGGTAAAATCACATCATTGAGTTGCCTGAGATTACCGACCTCGAAAGATTGAATAAATACGCGATTGGGGTCAGTAAAGTCATTGGCAACTAACAAATCAACTAACTTTTGACTGATATCTTGATTGATTGGTGTGCCATCTAAACGAGTACCAACTGATGCAAAGTAGGTGGGGTGCTTAGTTTCGGGATAAATGCCGATTTTCTTACCTGTATCTGCTTCTACCTGCTTCACTAAATCAATGATTTCTTGCAAGGTAGGAATTTCGTACAAGTCGTTAAAGGCTTGAGTACGGAAACTTGGCTGGATTCTGGCGCGGAGGGTTTTAATTTCTGCTAGGGTGAAGTCTTCAACAAAGAAACCTTCCTCAGCGATACCATCTACAATTTTAGTTCTAAGGCGATCGGCAAATTCAGGATGATCTAAAACGTTGGTAGTGTTAATAATATTCGGTTCGTGACGGGCAATCAACACACCATCTTTTGTCACCACTAAGTCCGGTTCAATGAAGTCTGCACCTCTTTGAATCGCCAACATATAAGAACCAAGGGTGTGTTCTGGTAGTTCACCGCTTGCGCCTCGGTGTCCAATCACAATTGGTGCTTGACCATCTAAAGTATTGAGATTGGTAATGTTGGGTGTGGGAATCGGTGCATCTAACAGTTTGCCGGTTGCATCAAAGTGCAGTAAGTAAGGGCCAAACTCATCGCCAATCCAGAAAGTACCATCTTCCGCAATTACGAAAGATTCAATATCAAAATCTGCACCAGTTAATAGGCGATCGCTGGTGTTTTCATTCACAATTTGGAAAGGAACTTTATTATCTGGGTCAGATAGCTGAATAAAGTTCAAAATATTGACGCTTCCGTTACCCCCTGGTTCTGCACCCCGGAAACTGGGATCAGCACGATAAATCCGCAACAGATAGTCAGCACTGTTACTTTGACTGCCAAAACCGTTGTCAGAGAGGAAATAGAAGGAATTATCATCAGCCCTCTGCACACCACTAAACCCTTGTATCGGTTGGGCGGCGAAGGGGACATTCCGGCCGTTGGTTCCGGTAATTGCACTACCAGACCTTGGCCCCTCAGCAAAGGTATCAGCAGGAAGTGAAGCAAAGCCTTTGAGGGTGACTCTGGGAACAAACTGGGAAGTATCAGGATTGCGGGGATCGTAACCTGTGGTATCGATGGTTAAAGCCTCTGGGAAAGCATTGGCGATATTTTGCCAAGGAACAAATTTAAAGTTACTGCTGATGTTTTCAATTTCCCCGTCATCTTCTACAAGTACGGCGGGATCATTAGAACCGTCTTGGGTGATAAACACGCCTGATGGAAAGTTGGGGCCTAAAGGCACATTGATCACATCTGCACCATCAGACTCCTGCACACTATCAATTGACCCGTTATTCCCGATCGCAAAACTACCTATATACTCGTTATTACCAGCACGGTTGTAAGCCACAAAGGTGTTATCGCCTTGGCTAGAAGCTAACAAATAGCCTTGACCATCACTACCGTAGTAAATTGTTAATCCTTCAACATCGTTGGTAAGATTACTACCACCCAAATCGCGGACGCGATCAATCAGTGTACCTGTATTGTTTCCAAAAGGTTCTGCGTCAAATTTCCAGATACCGACATCTTCTTGACCAATGTAGAGATAACCTGTTTCTTGGTCAACTACCATCCCTTCTGTTTGCGGCGATCGCCCTGCTGTGGTCGGAATGGTAAACTGTCTAACTAGTTCTGCACCAATTTGACCATTACCTTTGTCTATTAATCTTAATTGGGCTACGTCTCCAGTTTCCCGACGGCTAACAAAGGCATAGTAATCATTGCTTTGGGGACTGCGGTATAGCGCCAAACCGTAAGCACTGCGTTCGTCGGATGAATAAGGCGGTTCAAAAGGTGCTGCTTGAAAAATAGTACCAAGACTGCTATCGGTGATGTCTTCTAAATATGCACCGGGGGTTGTAGGGTTGGGATTAATTTTGAAGATTGCTAGTTGATCATTTTCGCGATCGCTGGCTACGGCAATATCAATGGTTTGATTCCCCAACTTAAATCCATATTGCAAATCAATATTGTTGTAGCGAATATCCCCAGGATTGAAGGTTTGCAACAGTTCCCCAGACAAGTTGTAAACTCGCAACCCACCATTTTTCACTGAGGTTAATACCAAGCTGTCGGCGGAATTTGTGGCGTTGACATAAATCGCTGGATCATCTGCATCAGCATTTTGGATATCATCATCCAACAAAGCGGGGCTGGTTTCGACAGTCGGTGCAACGGTGGGAATTAAATCTGCACCCAAAGTTAGAATTTGGGTAAACTGAGTGGCGCTGAAGTTGTTGTCACTCACCAGAACAATTGATTGACGACCATCTGGTAAGGTGGGGCCAAATTCTATCCCTTCGATGTTATCCAAGCCAGTGGGCAAATCCAAATCATTCAAATTCAACAGCAAGCGTTTTTGGGCTGGTTGAATTGCAGCTAATTCTGCCGCAGTCAAACTACTAAGTGAGTTGATGCTGCTGATATCAGTTGCACCTTGGAGAGAGATTTCGTAGATTTTGATTGTATTGCCTGTACCAGGAACGCCTGTAGAAAAAGAACGTTCTACAGCGAGTATTGTCCCGCGATTATCAATAGCTAGTAAATCTACTAAGCCGTTGGTGCTAAATGCAGTATTTGGTACTGGTGTTTCTGCTACTGGGTCAGTGACATACAAATATTCTTTTGTTGGCTGTCCTGTAGTCAAATCATATTGCAAGATGCGCGAAGGTGTACCCGCAGCCAAAGAAGCCACAGCCCCATCTTGGAATAAAGCATTTTCGGTGGCGGTGAATAAAGTTGTTTGGTCTGGGGTAATGGTGAGACTTTCCAAAGCCAAGTTATTTCTGACACCAGAGGTTTGGGTATCACCTGTATTAATCAAACCATCGCTGTTAGTATCTTGAACTACTGGTAAGAATTTAGTCGGGATAGTCAGCGATCGCAATTCTTGACCTGTAGTCAGAGAAAATTCCCTGACAAACGGATTTGTTACCCGACCAGCCCCAGGATTAACTTCCCCTTCCGAAGAAATGAAAACTGTATTGTTGTTAGTTAATACAATGTCTTCTGGGTCTAAACTCAAGGCTGGAAATAAATTACCATTGGTATCTCTCAGGGGAGTGACGTTAGTAAAAGTCACATTATTAGTAGCAGGATCACCAGTGAAAGTATAAAAGCGGGCAGGGCCAATTTGGGAGCGATCGTCCGAAATGGCATAGTAACGATTATTAGCAGCATCGTAAGCAAGACCAGATAAACCACCTACTTGAGTTGGCGTACCATTAACAATTCCTGCTACACCAGTAGGAATAAAACCTGTAGCAAAAATCTGTTGTCCTAAAAATTCTATGTTGGTGATAGTTTTACCAGCTTGCATATTTTTGGGTATCGATAAATCAGGATTCAGAGAAGCGATTTCCACTTGTACTCACTAAAAATTCGTGAGTTGATATGATGTGCAACTTATTTGTTTAACCCCTCTCCCAACCTCTCTCCGCTTCGGGGAGAGGCTTTGAATATTGCTCCCCTTCCCTACGAGGGAAGGGGTTGGGGGTTAGGTTGGTTTGAGATAAAGTTGCACACGGCGTGAGTTTGTGAACAGGCGATTGCAAATTTGGCAAGACAATATAAACTGCAAAGATGCACTTTACAGCTTGGGCGATCGCACCATGAGATAACTGTGATATTCAGTGCTTCACGCTATCCCAGCTAGGTTAAGAAATGCCTAGCAAAAGGTTAATTAAACTTCCTTCCCTGAACCAAGATTCATCGAGAATATTGCAGCTTTTTTCCAGAGGATTTTGGAAAAGTCAGCTTGTTAGTGTAGCGCCTGTTTGAGGAGAAGAGGCGGACAAGAGGAGGAAATAACAAAATTAGATTCTGCACCAGGGAATATGGTGTAAATTTGACTGGGCTGAAATTTTATTTTGTGGCATTATAATAGTTGTACTCCGATATGGGGATTACATGAAGGTGATCGCAGACTCTTGGCCGAGGGCGATCGCTTTTTCCATAATCTAGACATAAGGTATAAAATTATATTCAAGTATCAATATTGCTAAAGGCTTGTGGTATAGCCCTGCTTTTTTTCCTGATGACTTTTGCAAGATGTCTAATGTAGACAATCAGGAGAAAATGGCAAATGAGCAACAACTTGGTAGAATCCTACTAGCCGTTCAAGAGAGATGGAGAAAAGGGTTAAGAAACATTGCAACTTTCAGGCGCTTTTAGTGTTTTTTTGTTGCGATGTTTCTCCCTTCACTAGCGTCTATAGCAGTCCTAGTTGATATGTGAACAACAAAGACAAGGAGACAAGGAAGACAGGGTAGACAAGGGAGAGATGTTTATAAATCATTTAGGATTGCTATACATTTGCTAATCTCTGGTTATACATTTTCCAATTTTAAAGTTTTGCGACAATTTTCTTATGACAACCGCAATGTCTGATCAAAATACTGCCGATTTAGCTGCCGATGATTATGTTGTTATTGGCTTGGCAACCTGCTTTATTAAAGAAGATGGGGAAGTTCATCAAGTTGAAGTTATAGAACCAATTCCCTCTGCATCTTTAGAAACCTTAATAAACGATATTCCAACTTCCTATAAACTGGCTTATGCCACAACTATAGGCGCAGTTTTGGAAGGTGAAACGCCGTTATTACCCCCAGGTTTTCCTGCTTCGGCGCAGTTTGGTGAAGAATTTGCCCAAAGAGTGTTTGCAGCAGCGCGGACTTATAAACGCAGCGAAAGCAGCAAAAATTTAATTCCTTTGGGTGCGACTTACACGGATTTCAAGTATTCTACTGAACGTAAACGAGTGTTAAATGCTGCCAGAGTTGTCACTAAAGAAGACAATGTGAAACAGCATTCACATACACATAAGGTTCTTTAAATAGCAAGTGGTTATGCTAAAACTTTACGGTAGTGCCTTTAGTCGGGCGGCGATCGCCAAATGGTATCTCGAAGAACTAGAACTTCCCTATGAGTTTGTTCAGCTAGATATGCAAGCAGGCGCACACTTACAGCCCGAATACTTGCAAATTAACCCGATGGGGAAAGTCCCGGCAATAGTCGATGGTGATTTTCAGCTTTGGGAATCTGGGGCAATTTTGCTGTATTTGAATGAAAAGTATGGTAAGTTCCCAGGTTCGCCAGAAGAACGGGCGAAAATTTATCAATGGGTGTTATTTGCTAACTCTACCTTATCGGCAGGAATTTTCACAGAATCAACCAGAGAACGGGAAGTACCCCGCTTGTTAACTCCACTAAATGAGATTTTTCAACAACAACCCTTCATTCTAGGTGATGAATTTACCGTTGCAGACGTAGCGGTGGGTTCAGTTCTCTCTTACATCCCAATGATGCTGAAACTCGACCTCAGTGCTTACCCAGAAATTTTGGCATATCTAAAGCGAATATCTGAACGTCCAGCATTTAAAAAAAGCATTGGTGGAAGGAGTTAAAAATTAAGAGTGCTGAGTTGAAAGTGCTGAGTGCTGAGTTAAAAGACAACCCACTCATAGCTAAAACATCAAATACAATTTGTTTAGAGTTAAGAGTTATTACTCAGCACTCAGCACTCAGCACTCAGCACTCATTACTCATTACTCAGCACTTTATCTACCACTTTTAAGGCTTGGTCAATTTCTGCCTCGCTGACAATTAGCGGTGGGACAAAGCGCACCACTTTTGGCCCGGCGGGGACAAGTAGTAAACCTTCAGCAATGGCGGCGTTGACAACTTCACCAGCAGTTAGGGGAATGTCAGCAACTAACTCCATTCCATTGATTAAGCCCCAACCCCGCACATCAGAAATATACTGGGGATATTTAGCTGCGATCGCTTTTAATCCAGTACGTAACTGTTCTCCCCTCTCACGGACGTTCTGCAAAATATTTTCTTTTTCCAAGGTTTGGCAAACACTCAGCGCCACACCGCAAACAAAAGGATTCCCACCAAAGGTACTGGCGTGTTCTCCTGGCTGAAAAACATCACAGAATTTTTTACTCATCATCGCGCCAATGGGGATTCCGCCGCCCAAACCTTTGGCGCTGGTGAAAATATCGGGTTCGACACCGAGATGTTCATAACCCCATAAATTACCACTGCGTCCCATTCCGACTTGCACTTCATCAAAAATCAACAAAATGCCGGTTTCATCACAAATCCGCCGCAGTTTTTGGAAGTAAGCCACATCACCAGGACGTACGCCGCCTTCACCTTGCAATGGTTCTAATAAAATCGCCGCAACGCGATAATCACCTTCATCTAACTCACTAATGGCTGTTTCGACAGCAGTAATATCGTTATAAGGTACGTAATGGAAACCAGGAACCAAGGGATCAAAGTATTTTTGATACTTGGGTTGTCCGGTGGCGGTAATCGTTGCTAAAGTCCGCCCATGAAAACTCGCATTCGCCGTTAAAATAATAGGCTTTTCTATTTCTAGAACTGTATGGGCATATTTACGCGCTAATTTAATCGCCGCTTCATTCGCCTCGGCTCCAGAGTTACAGAAAAATACGCGATCGGCACAGGAATGTTGGATAATCCATTTGGCTAATTCCCCTTGTTCGGGAATGTAGTACAAATTAGAAACGTGATGCAGCTTTTGAATTTGGCGTGTCACAGCTTCAACCATTGCTGGGTGAGCATGTCCTAGGGTACAAGTGGCAATCCCCGCCACGAAATCTAGGTATTCCCGCCCCTGTGTATCCCAAACGCGGCATCCTGTACCTTTTTCTAAGGCTAAAGGAAACCGACCATAAGTTGACATCACGGCTTCGTTAAAACTATCCGAATCAAAAGGAATAGATGACACTGAACCTGATGCTGGGGGGATGCTGGCTTCTTCAACTAGAGTTTGTAAGCTCACTAACCGCTCCTCCTGAAAATTTTTAATTCTACACTCACTTACTAGTTTCCTCGAAATTGTTAAAAATTTCTTGTGATTGATCGCAAATCATGATTTCTTTTAGGCTAACGCTTAAATATCCTTAAACGAAGAACACTGGTGAGAGATAACTTTGTATTCCACTCTTGAGAGAAAGTATCAACGTATCCAAAAAGAACTAATGGCAGGGGCGATCGCTCTTGGCGGCGTGTTCCTGATTGGCACTTTGTGGTACAAATTAGTTGAAGGCTGGTCATGGGAAGATTCAGCCTACATGACCGTGATTACCCTAGCCACTGTGGGATATGGAGAAACACACCCACTCGGTAGCCGTGGACGCTTGTTTACCATTGCCTTGATTTTATTGGGTGTAATTAATATTGGTTACATTGTCAATCGATTTACAGAAGCCATCATCGAAGGCTACTTTCAAGAAGGAATTCGGCTACGACAACAGAGGCGCGTAATGGAATCCTTGACAGAACATTATATTATTTGTGGATTTAGTCGCACTGGTCGGCAAATTGCTAGAGAATTTCGGGCAGAAGGTGTACCTTTTGTAGTCATAGATTCCGAGATTGAATCGGTGCAGAGAGCGCAGACGGAAGGTTATGTCGTATACCAGGGCGACGCGACTTTAGATGATACGCTGTTCCATGTGGGGATTGACAGAGCGATTTGTATAGTTGCCGCCCTACCTTCGGATGCGGAAAATTTATATACAGTATTATCAGCAAAAACATTAAATCCAGATATTCGGGCGATCGCTCGCGCTAGTACAGAAGAAGCATTACAAAAATTACAGCGTGGTGGGGCAGATGCCGTAATTTCACCATACATTACCGGAGGGAAACGGATGGCCGCAGCAGCCTTGAGACCACAAGTATTAGATTTTGTAGATGGCATTCTTTCGGGTGCAGACAGGCAGTTGTATATGGAAGAATTTTTACTCGATTCGAGTTTGTCTCCCTTTGTCGGACAAACCTTGCAAAAAGCCAAACTGCGATCGCAAACTGGTGCATTAGTCTTAGCCATTCGCCGCGTTGATGGTAATCTGATTGGCGGCCCCACTGGTGATACTGTCTTAATGCCAGGAGATACCCTAATTTGTATGGGGACAGCCGAACAGTTACGCAGTCTCAACCAAGTTTTGGTTCCCATTGGTTCGCACATATTACGCAAGCCGAAAAATCAGTGATTGGTGACAAATGACAGAGGTGCAATTTGGGAGAGCGATCGCTATTTCCTTCCCCTAAACTGCTATCTTTGCAACAATAGTAAATATTCACCCAACCCTACTCCTACTTGATTGGTGAGCGAAGCCGAATCATGGTTGGTGAGCGAAGCCGAATCATGGTTGGTGAGCGAAGCCGAATCATGGTTGGTGAGCGAAGTCGAATCATGGTTGGTGAGCGAAGCCGAACCACTGCCTCCTACAGAGTCATCTACCGAAAACCCTATGCTTACCCAAGATAAACAACAACGTAACTGGCAACCTATTATCAAAGCATTTGAGGCTGTCCTTGGTAAAAATGGTGTAGTTCAACGCCGCGAAGAATTGATTACGTATGAGTGTGATGGGTTGACTAGCTATCGTCAACGTCCGGCTTTGGCTGTATTACCCAGAACCACAGAACAAGTCGCGGCAGTAGTGAAAATCTGTAACCAGTATTCTGTACCTTTTATCGCGCGGGGTTCCGGTACTGGTTTATCTGGTGGTGCTTTACCACTAGAAGATTCTGTATTGATTGTCACCTCCTTGATGCGGCAAATCCTCAATGTTGATTTAGACAACCAACGCATTGTTGTACAGCCAGGAGTCATTAATAGTTGGGTAACGCAAACAGTTAGCGGTGCGGGATTTTATTATGCGCCAGATCCTTCTAGCCAAATTATCTGTTCAATTGGCGGGAATGTCGCTGAAAACTCCGGTGGAGTGCATTGTTTAAAATATGGTGTCACCACTAATCACGTTTTAGGTTTAAAAATTGTCACCCCAGAAGGAGAAATTGTTGATTTAGGTGGACAAATCCCAGAAACACCTGGATATGATTTAACAGGTATATTTGTTGGTTCTGAAGGAACGTTAGGAATCGCCACAGAAATTACTCTCAGAATTCTCAAAACTGCCGAATCAATTTGTGTATTATTAGCAGACTTTACAAGTGTAGAAGCTGCGGGGGCTAGTGTTTCTGATATCATCAGCGCCGGGATAATTCCTGGTGGGATGGAAATGATGGATAACCTCAGCATCAATGCTGTTGAAGATGTTGTCGCAACTAATTGTTATCCGCGAGATGCGACGGCTATTTTGCTAGTGGAAATTGATGGTTTAGAAGTCGAAGTCGCAGTTTTAAAACAAAGAATTACTGAAATTTGTCAACAAAATGGAGCGCGGAATGTCACTGCCGCTACTGACCCAGAAACCCGCTTAAAATTGTGGAAAGGCAGAAAAGCTGCCTTTGCTGCGGCTGGACATTTAAGCCCCGATTATTATGTACAAGATGGTGTGATTCCCCGTACACAATTGCCTTATGTTTTGCAAGAAATTGAAAATTTAAGTCAAAAATTTGGATATAAAATTGCTAACGTCTTTCATGCTGGTGATGGCAATCTCCACCCCTTAGTGCTTTATGATAATTCTGTCCCTGGTGCATTAGAAAAAGTTGAAGAATTAGGCGGAGAAATTCTCAAGCTTTGTGTAAAAGTTGGTGGTAGTCTCTCTGGTGAACATGGCATTGGTTCCGATAAAAAATGTTATATGCCAGAAATGTTTAGCAGCATCGATTTAGAAACAATGCAATGGGTAAGACAAGTATTTAATCCCCAAGGTTTAGCCAACCCCGACAAAATTTTCCCCACACCCCGCACCTGTGGCGAAGCTGCACAGGCGATGAATCACAAGCAGCTTGAAGGCGTGGACAGATATTAGGATACAAAAATTTGGGCAAAAATGGCAAAATGACTCATAATTCAGATGATTTCAAGGAAAATTCCTATTCAAGATTATGCAATTGGTAAAGTGAGAATAAACCCTGTTTGACCAGAAGTTGAAGAATTGAGGGCTAGTTCGCCACGGTGCGCCCGGACAATTTCACGGGCGAGGCTGAGTCCCAATCCAATACCCTCTACTTTTCGGGTACGGGCTGGATCACCACGATAAAAGCGTTCAAACAGCCGATCGCGATCGCTGGGTAAAATATCTTTTGATGAATTAGTGACGGTGATTGTGAGAGTTTTTTGGGTTTGACGTGCCTGAATTTTAATCCAGCCATCAGCAAAATTATATTTAATTGCATTACTCAGGAGATTTTGTATGACTTGCATAAGTAAATCGCGATCGCCTTTTACCTGCAAATGATCAGGAATATCAGTTTGCACATTCAACTGAGGAGCCAGCAATTCCACATCTTCAATCATCTCTGATAACAACTCAGACATATTGACATCCACCAAATACAAGCCCATTTTGCCTGCATCTGCCAAAGACAACAGTAAGAGTTTTCGCATAATTGTACTTAAACGATGCACTTCATCTAATAAATTAGTTAAACGCTGCTGTACATCACTTCCTGGTTCAACTTGTTGGAGCGATCGCTCTAATTCACCTTGCAAAATAGTTAATGGAGTTTTCAGTTCATGGGCTGCATCAGCACTAAAGCGGGAAGCTTGAGTAAAACTGCGTTCCAGACGTTCTAACATTTGGTTAAACACCTGAATCAGTTCTACAAATTCTAAATCTGTTGTCTCACTGGGAATGCGCTGATCTAACCCTTGCACTGTTACCCGTTGAATTACGCCCGTTAACTCGTGAATCGGACGTAACGCCCCACCAGAAACAAACCAAGCCCCAGCCGCCACCAGCAGTAAAGCCCCTGGAATTAACACCAAGAAAATATAGCGGATACTTGCCATTTCTTGGTTCACGGGTTGTAAGCTAACAGCAACCGCCACCTGAGAATTAGGAAACTTCAACGCACCAATTCGCCAAGTTTCTTTCGCGGTTTTTTCTGTAACAAATTCTGGGGGAGTTGGGCGCGGTGGTGGTTGTCCTGGCTGATTTGCACCGAAAATGACAGGTCTTCTTTGTGGGGGAACATCTGGCGGCGCAGGTGCTAACTCTAAACGCTTCACCAAAAGATTTTTCACCCCAGTATCCGCCGATAAAGAGTTAAATTCGTAGACTGTTTTACCCTCAGCATCCAGCACCAGTAAAGCGACGGGAATCTTGGTATTTGTACCCAAGCCAGCAGGTAAAAATTCTGGGCGCAGAGGTGCTTTTCCTGGTTCTGGGGGACGATTGGCGCGGATTAACTGATTTAATAGTTCGGCATCTAAGCGGCTAATTTTGGCATTGTAAATCTGAAACCAGGATATTGCACCAAAACCGACTAAGGTAGTGCCGGCTAAAGCCGCAGATAACAACGCAATTCGGAGTCGAAACGATCGCAGATGTTTCACGATTGATTCTCTGGTTTGCGAAACCGATAGCCAACGCCGCGAATACTTTCAATCCAATTTGTTTCATCAATCGGTTCAATTTTTTTGCGAATGCGCTGAATACACACATCCACAACATTGGTATTAGGGTTAAAATCGTAACCCCAAATATGTTCTAAGATTTGGGTACGGGTAAAAACTCTTCCGGGAGAACGCATCAGATATTCCAGTAGATTAAATTCGCGGCTAGTAAGTTCGATGGCGCGTTGATTGCAAGTGACTTCCCGCGTGATGCGATCGAGTTTGATTGAGCCAACTGTTAGTAAATTTTGGCGATCGCCCACACTCCGACGCACCACCGCATGAATCCGCGCCGCTAATTCTTCCACAAAAAAAGGTTTAGCAATGTAATCATCGGCTCCCAAGTTTAACCCTGCCAGGCGATCGTCTAATTCATTACGCGCTGTTAACAAAATTACCGGCGCATTCCGCCCTTCTCGCCGCAGTTGTTTGAGAATCGACAGTCCATCTTTTCCTGGCACCATAATGTCCAGAATAATGGCATCGTATTCATTATCCATTGCTCGCAGATATCCTTCATCACCGTTGTCGCAATAATCTACGACAAATCCTTGCTCCTTCAGTCCAGCCCGGACGAAGTTCGCAATTTTTGCTTCATCTTCGACAAACAGAACGTTCACAAGTCTTCTCTAATTCAATGATGATTTCATTATAGATTTGTCCTCTTGTGACTAAAATTACAAATCTGTAATTTATATCACTATAGGAATAAGGTTTGATTCCTGAATCTAGTTGTGTAGGTAGGGAGTAGGGAATGGGGAGTAGGGAGTAGGAAAGAAGCCTGCTCTCGGTGTACTGATTTTTTTTCAGAAATCAAATATTGAGTCATATATTATCTCAAATCTTCAGAATTTAGCAAATTACAAAAATGTAATCAAGAAAATAAGCTATCTGTCATTTTGGGGTGGCTTAATCATAAATATCAGCTACAGCAAGTTTTGAGGTTAATTTTAATGAATATTCGTAGATTATTAGTTATAGCAGTAATTCCTTTGATGATTGGAACATTTGGCTTTGTAGGAACTAATCAAGCAAATGCTGATGCTCCTTCTCTGCGTAATCAAGATATTAAAGAACAGCCAAGAACAAATAAAAAACCACAAGTTAAACGTCGCCAAGTCCGTCCACAAGCAAAAAAGAATCTCCCTCAAAGTAATCGTCAAAACACAAATTCTCAGCAAGAATTAAATAGTGAAAAGAATAACCAAAGAGTGAGATTACGGGGGTAGAATCAAGTCAAAAGTTAAAAGTCAAAAGTCAAAAGAAAGATAACTTTTGACTTTCCTGTAGGGGTGTATGTATCTCAAACCCTTACACCCCATCACCCAGTTTCCACAGACAATCTTTGTGTGTAAGTCCTATTAAAGTTTATGAATACCAAAAATCGTCTATTAAATCGCAGAGAGGCACTGGGTTTATTTAGAGCAGCCGGAACTGCAATATTTGTCGTCGGTTGTCTACCAAGAAAATCTGCTTCTACACAAGAACAAATCAGTGCTGTTGTTCCAGTATCATCTACAGTCAAGACTGCAACATCACCGGGTTGTGTTCTTAGTCCACAGCAAACCGAAGGGCCGTATTTTGTGGATGAGAAACTCAATCGTTCTGATATTCGCATTTATCCTGCTGATGGTGCAATCAAAGCAGGTGTACCTCTGCAATTAACACTGCACATTTCTCAGGTTGGCAGTACTGGCTGTACACCCGTTGCAGGTGCAATTGTCGATATTTGGCACTGTGATGCGTTGGGTGTTTATTCTGACGTGGCAGACCAAAGTTTTAATACTGTGGGCAAAAAGTTTTTGCGTGGTTATCAAGTCACCGACGCGCAGGGAAATGTCCAGTTCACAACCATTTACCCTGGTTGGTACGAAGGCAGAACTGTACATATCCACTTGAAGGTGCGTACACAAGAGAAATATGAGTTTACATCGCAATTATATTTTGACGATGTGATGAGCGATCGCATTTACACCCAAGCACCCTACGCCAGCAAAGGACAGCGCATCATCAAGAACGCTGATGACGGAATTTTCCAATATGGTGGCGAACAAATGTTACTCAAGCTGAACACCAATGGAAAAGGTTACACCGCCTCCTTTGATGTTGGACTGCAAATGACGTAATTTCTGCAAAATACTATGCACAAAAATTACAAAAATGTAATCCACAACCAGAGCGAACTGTAATTTTTACTCTGTTAAATAAAAAACATCAACAACTGAACTTTCTAGAGGATAATTATGAAACTCAACACAGCCGCAGTCGTAGCTACAATTTCCATTCTCGCTGGTACATTCGGTGTCATTTCCTTAAATCAAGTCAATGCCGCTAATCCAGCGTCTAAAATTGCTCAAGCTTCCTCACAACCTTCCGACCAACCACCAGAAGGACAACGCCCACCCCGCCCCGACTTTGCCGCCGCCGCCCAGAAGTTAGGTGTCAGTGAACAAAAATTAAAAGAAGCTTTAGGTGTTCCTGCTAATCCTCCTAGTCAAGGTCAAGGGCAAGGGCAACGCCCGCCCCGTCCCGATTTTGCCGCCGCCGCCCAGAAGTTAGGTGTTAGCGAACAAAAATTAAAAGAGGCTTTGGGCGTTCCTGCTAATCCTCCCGGTCAAGGTCAAGGCCAACGTCAAGGTAAAGGACAAGGGCAAGGTCAAGGTCAAGGTGATTTCAATCAGCGCCCACCCCGCCCCGACTTTGCCGCCGCCGCCCAGAAGTTAGGTGTCAGTGAACAAAAATTAAAGGAAGCTTTGGGTGTTCCTGCTAATCCTCCCAGCGAAGGTCAAGGTCAAGGACAACGCCCACCCCGCCCCGACTTTGCCGCCGCCGCCCAGAAATTAGGTGTCAGTGAACAAAAGTTAAAAGAGGCTTTGGGCGTTCCTGCTAATCCTCCTGAAGAAAATCGTTCTGAGACAAGAAGATAGGGCAAGAAAATTAATTGCCACCATACGGCGATAGAGTTTGTTCTTCAAAAATAGAACAGACTCTATCGCCGTTTTTTCAGAAAAATAGGACGTAGTTAAAAAACTCTTTCCTACTCCTTACTCCCTATTCCCAACCTTTACAGATAATTTCAACAATCAAAGCAGATCACTATATCTGAGAATTGTAATCTTTATTCATAAAAATCTGAGGTTATTACTTAAGCTAGATTGTATAAATATTACGAATGATTGATTAATATTATTTTCTCCACAACTTTCTTATATTTCATAACTATCCTCGTAGATATAGACAGTTATTTGAATGACAAAATTTCAAGCAAGTGACTGCCTTCATTTTAAAACCCCTTTATATCAATTACTTGTAGAAAAATATGAATTACTGTCCTTGCTGTTCGGAAGTACTTTTACAACATGTACGTGGTTCGGAAATCACTTGGTTTTGCCGCCACTGTTGGCAAGATATGCCTGTCTTAAGTTGTCAGCGTCCTAGTTTATTAGCAGAAGTTATCAGAGAAAAAATACTTACTAAACCTGAATTGCGAGAAAATCTTCCTGTTACAAGTTATGTCAGCACATACAAAAAAATTACTGGTTGGATAGGCGTTAAAGATGCACTCAGTTAACGCAATATTTGGCTTTTTACTACACCCTATAATTCAGCTACATCTTTTATCTGCTCACTAACACATCTGATGCTGCTTATATAGCTAGGCTTTTAGCCAAATCAGGACTTACGCACAAAGATTATCTGTGGAGATTGGGTGTAAGGGTGAAAGGGTTTGGGGTGTAAGGATTTTGAATAAGTACACCCTCGCCAAAACCCTTAATTTTTCGTTTTTATGCGTAAGTCCTAAAAACCTTTACACCGTTCGGCTGAGGCTCACGGCGAAGCCCCTACACCCGTGTCAACAGACGTAAATTCCGACTATTTATCCTTCTCCTGATTGGTGTTCTTGTGACTTTGGCGGCCAGCTTCAGCGTGTTGCTCTTTACTCCCGCCTGGAGTACCTTTTGATTCCGTATCGTCGGAATCTTCAATATCGTCAGCGTCCTCTTTTTGTTTTTTGCGACCGCCACCGTGAGATTGTTTTCCACCTTCACGACCAATTTCAGCCATGTGTTCTCTATCTTTACTGACGGTTTCGCCTCCTTTACGTCCAGCTTCACGCGCTTCTTCAGGGGTAAATTCGTGAGCTGTACCTTTTTCATGAGCAGCGTGTCCACCCTTGCTGGCGATTTCTCGTTGCTTATCTTCATCCATAGAAGCAAAGCCACGTTTACTTGTATCTGACATAATATTGCTCCTGGTCATGAACTATAGTTTTTGACTTTTATAGTCAGTAAAAACTTTTAGCTGATTCACGTTCTCAATTTAGCTATATAAAAAGCAGCTTTCATTGGCCGTAGGAGAGAATCATGCCAGACTAAACCCCAACTTCAGATATATAACCTCAACGCGGCTTTATATCTTTTTGTGTAACTCAGGATTCATACACAGTATTAAGACTGGGGTAGAGGTTGTGAACAGTTCATGTCCGGTAAAAGACTTATCAGAAAAACCGCAGGGAGCAGGGGGAGAAAGAGTTTTGTCTTTCTACACAGATGTATTGAATCATAACTGATTTGCGGGATATGATATTGAACATTTTCCCAAACTCTTGATTTTGTGTGTTTATCGTCAGTTTCGAGTAGAAAAAGCGCCACTAGAAAAACTAGTGACGCTTTTTCTGAATGCCATAAATGTAATTAACTAATGTGGGCTGGGAATTATTCTGAGTGTTTTTGCAGCTGATATGTCAGGGATTGTTGATTATTTGGGGCTACATCATTAGAGGAATAATGGGCGATGACAAATAAAGGTAGGGTTAAGGTTAACAGTGCGATCGCAGTTCCCACAAAGTCTGCCAAACGATGGGAATATGTATCGGTAGTGTTTGCAGACTGACTATTTGAATTCATACAAATTTGAAATTTTTCAACTCACTTGATAAGTTTTATCTCTCGGAGAGAGTCTTGATGCCATTTTAACGATTTTTTACTGACTACTGTGTAGCAGTCACAAAATTGAACCAGTTTGGCAGGTGTCATAACAATAATTTTATCTCCGACAAGATTGATACAAAGTTACAGAAAAACATTTCGGAATTATCTAAGTGAATAATATGTTACGATTCCTTGCAAAGATTTGCCAACTTTTGGTTAAGCATAGGTTAATAAATTGCATCAAAGACTACATTTTTTCTGTTGTGTTGATATAAATTGATAACTTATCTTAAAGCAATTGTTGGAATTATAACATCTGAAAATACTCTAGATAGGTTGGTTTCACAGATTTAGATGATTTTACTCATAAGCAATGTCTACCGAAATCTTACTGAAGACTTTGATACTTTTGATTATCAAACTCAGCCTCACACGTAACCCTATCATTAGTAAATGATTGGATAAAAATACGCTCTAAATCAGCATAGTGAGCAAGAGTAAATTCAGCGATCGCATGAAAAAATAACTTGTTAATTAACTATATTAGTGTTATGTAACATTAATTTTGGTTTGTCAATCTATACATAGGTAGAGTACAAATACTTTGAGAATAAAGTTTTCAGATACCCGACTTCTTGAAGAAGTTGGATATATCTTTGTTAACAAATAATTAAATTTTGATGACAAATAAAAAACCGCCAATAAATGATAGTGGCGGTTGTCTGGTTAAGCAATCGGAGGGTAATTAAAGCTTAATCTCTGAAGTTAGTGGTTGCTGTAGCTGACTTTGCAGTTACTTATTTTCTAAAATTGCCCATTTAAACTATCCTCTGCTATATGTATTCATCGGTTCTTTGATAAATCGAATGTAAAGATGTTTAAACGTAGATTTGATCACACGGGGCATAGCAAAATCTATTGGCATTAACTTATCAGGTAAGCGCCAATCTGAGATTTGTAATAAATCAGGATGTAACAGAGGAAATTCAATTTCATCTAGTTCGGGACAAACCCCCAACCTTTGGGAAGCAGCAACAGTCGGAACTTGCTGGGGTGAAACATTGAGAATTTCTAACATCGCCCTATCTAAAGCAAATACATCTGATGCGGCGGCTAAAATTCCTAAATTCCGAGGTTCTCCACCACTAGGGCCATTACCTTCATGACCAATAATGCCATCTAAAATAGTTAAATCGGGGTTGATTGTTTTCGCTGTTTCTACTAACATTTCCCCAAATCGGTTAGCATCTTTCCCGGCTTCCATGTGCCACCAAGCTTTCATTTTACCGGGAACGCAACCAAATAAATTTTTCACACCCAAGGTTACAGTTAATTGCATGTGTGATTTAACTTTGGGCAAATTAATAACTACATCCGCTTCCATCGCCTCTTTACACAGTAGCAAGTGGTTGAAATTCTCGCTGACTGTGTGGTAACGCTGTCCATGAAATTCGACGATGGGAAGATTGAGTTCTTGGATAAAAGATTGATAACCATTAGCAATGGCGACTCCCTTCGCACTCCCAAAAGCCGGACTGTCGCCTAAAAATGGTTTACCACCAGCTTCAATAACCATTTTGGCAACTTCATAAACCAGTTCTGGACGAGTAGTACATTCTTTCGTCGGACGTGCGCCTGTGAGGAGATTTGGCTTGAGTAATACCTTTTGTCCTGGTTTGACAAAAGCTGCGATTCCTCCCAGGGGTTCTAGCACAGTGGTTAAGGATTCCCGTAAAGCGTCGCTTTCGTAAGATGTCGCCCTGATTAAGCCAACTGATGATTTGTATGTCTGCATAGGTAAATAATTGCGTGAAGGATGGAATAGCTATGAATATTGAATAACACATTACATGATATTAAATTTTCTCCACAGGGAGCTTAAAATCAGCATTTATCACTCCTATCGTCTGAAAATCTGGAAATGAGGTTGATGATTCACATTTCTAATTTTATTTAAATGGATTCACAATTTCTAATTGATCAGCTATTATCAATCCATCCTGCATATCTTCGGAATAGAGAATACTGGCTCTTGCAGACAACGCACAAGCAACAATTAATCCATCCCAAAAAGAAAAATTATATCGCCTACGAATATCTGATGCCGATTCAAAAATATTCAAGTTAAACTCTATTACAGTGCAGCGAAGGTAAAGTGATTGAATCACTGCTTTAATTTGTTCTTCATTAAAAGCTGCTTTTTTCAGTAAATTAGCAGAAACTTCATTGATAACCTGCGTACTGATAATTATTCCTTCATTTGATGTAATTGAAATCGCAATATTCCGCTTTCTGTCTCTTTCTGCTACTTCTATTTTTTGATCATCAAATAAACGATATAGCCAAACATTTGTATCAATAAAAGATGGAACAGCAGTCATAACTAGCGACTATAAATTTCCTCACGGCTGAGTATACCATTGACTTGAACGGGATTTTCAGTCAATTCATCAATTATGTCTTGTGTTTGTAAGATTTTTTTCTTGACCAAAAGAATAACTTTAATATCATCGCCTTCACTGATTTCTTGTTTATACTCATCAGGAATTTGAATTAAACCATTTTGGATTTTTGCTTGAAATTCTACTGCATTAAACATTTCTCAATTCCGTTATATATTGATATATGTTATTCTGCTTTATATTCTATTCTATTTTTAAAAAAATCAGCTATGTGTCAGGTGGGCATTAACTACTAGATTCTGTATTAATTAAAGGTTTTGCTGAAAATGCCCACCCTACTTGCAGTTCAGAAATCTGATTAAGATTCTTTCCTCAAGGGTACAATGCTACTCATCTGTTCTAGATTTAACACTTCAGCTAATTCCGCTTCTGTCATTAGTCCTTTTTCTAAAACAATCTGTCGCAAGGATTTACCAGTTGCTAATGATTCTTTGGCGACTTCCGCAGCATTGAGATAGCCAATGTGAGTGTTGAGTGCGGTGACTAAAGCTAAACTACCTTCGGCGTAGGCTAAACAGCGATCGCGGTTAGCGGTAATATTTTGAATGCAGCGTTCTGTCAGCACCGCGATGGTATTACCGAGAATTTCGATGCTGTGAATCAGGTTATAGGCAATTAACGGCATCATCACATTCAATTCTAATTGTCCGGCTTGGGCGGCAAGAGCGATCGCACTATCGTAACCCATCACCTGAAAACACACCATCGATGTCATCTCTGCCATGACTGGGTTATATTTCCCTGGCATAATTGAGGAACCTGGTTGGACTGGAGGAAGTTGAATTTCCTTCAAGCCAGTTTTCGGCCCGGAGTCCATCAACCGCAAATCGTGGGATATTTTAACTAAATCCTGGGCTAAGTTGCGTAAAGCCCCAGAAACATTGACAAATGGTGCCATACTCTGCATAGCTGCCATTAACTGCGGCGCAGGTTCTAAAGGCATATTCAGCAATTCTGAGAGAATTTCCACCACACGGGCGCGATACAAAGGATGGGTATTCATCCCCGTACCCGACGCACTACCACCCAAACCCAGCACCATCAAATCTCCAGATGCAGTATAGATGCGGTTTTGATGGTCTGTGAGGATTTGCGCCCAAGCTGCAAAGGTATCACCCAAACGCACAGGTACAGCGTCTTGCATGTGGGTTCTGCCAGATTTGACGATATCTTGAAATTCTACCGCTTTGCTTTCTAAGGCGGCGATCGCTTTTTCTAAGGCTGGGTGTAATGTATGAGTCAGTGCTAATAAACCACCAATGCGAATGGCTGTTGGGATGACATCATTGGTAGATTGTCCGTAGTTAACATGGTCGTTAGGATTAACTTTTTTGTAATTACCTTTTTCATCACCGAGAATTTCTAACGCCCGATTTGCTAAGACTTCGTTAACATTCATGTGGTGGGAAGTTCCCGCACCAGCTTGATAAACATCTACCACAAATTGGTCGCGTAATTGTCCCGCCAAGATTTCATCGGTGGCTTTAACAATGGCTTGACTAATCTCTGGGGAAATGCAGTCTAATTCACCGTTAACAATTGCAGTAGCTTTTTTAATGAGTAAGCAAGCATCTACGTAAGTATGTAAAGGCTTTAAACCACTGATTGGGAAATTTTCTGTAGCCCGTAGAGTTTGAATGCCGTAATAAACATTACTAGGAATTTGGCGATCGCCCATTGAGTCGCGCTCAATGCGAAAATTTATATTGTCAGTCATAGTATTGTCTGGATGATCTCGAAATACAGATCATGCCACGTAAATGGCACTCACGCCCTTTTTACTATGTACAATCTTCCAAACTCAAATCAATTTATTTAAGTTAACCTAAGTTTAAACACGCGCAGGTAAATATTATGATTAAAACACCAACTCGCCGGATCTCTTTAGAGGAATTTTTACAATTACCAGAAACTAAACCAGTAAGTGAATATATCGATGGTGAAATAATTCAAAAACCTATGCCTCAAGGTAAACATAGTAGACTTCAGTTGCAATTACCTAATGCGATTAATCATGTAACAGAACCCAAAAAAACTGCCCTAGCTTTTCCAGAATTACGCTGTACTTTTGGTGGACGTTCCACAGTTCCAGATGTCGCGGTATTTGCTTGGAATCGGATTCCTGTAGATGAAAAAGGCAATATCGCCAATGTTTTTAATACATACCCAGATTGGACAATTGAAATCCTCTCTCCTGAACAAAGTACAACCAAAGTTACCAAAAACATTTTACATTGTTTAAATCATGGTACGAGCTTGGGTTGGTTAATTGACCCAGAGGAACATTGTGTTTTAGTTTATCCGCCTCACCAGCAAATCATATATTTAGAAAACGAACAAGATATATTGCCAGTTCCTGATTTAGTCAGTGATTTAAATTTGACATTGGGGCAATTATTTGGTTGGTTAAAATTATAAATAATTTCTCAACCTAAATCATGACTTTACCTAATTGGATTACTTTTTCTCGCCTTCTTGGTGTCCCATTTCTGCTTTATGGTTTGTACAACCCAACACCGCAGGCTAGATGGATATGTTTAGCAATTTTTCTTGTGGCGGCGTTAACTGACTGGTTAGATGGCTATTTAGCGCGGAAACTCAACCAAATTAGTGATTTGGGTAAGTTTTTAGATCCTTTGGTAGATAAATTTTTGGTACTTGCGCCGTTGATGGTGTTAATTGAGTTGGGGAAAGTTCCAGCGTGGGGAGTGTTTTTGATTTTAGCGCGAGAATTAGCGATCGCAGGTTGGCGAGTTAATCAAACAAAAATTTCGGGGGCAAATATTTGGGGTAAGCTGAAGACTGTGAGTCAAATAGTAGCGATCGCATTTTTGATTGCACCGTTACCATCAGCATGGCAAACTCCTGCATTAATCGCCTTTTGGATTTCTGTGACTTTAACTTTAATATCAGGGTTAATTTATCTTTTACCAACAAAAGCTGAGGCATAAGCAAAGTTAACGCAAGGAGAGGTGAAGTATCTTTCAATCTCAATTCATATTCAGATAACTTAACCCCGTAAATCTTTTAGCAAATTTACTTACTTTGCCATTTATTTCCTTAGCCACCAGCTACAATTAAACCTTTCATTTGGCTTGGCGATTTTCGTAGTTTTGTTTTAACCAGTTTTGGTAAGCACCTGAACGTACTTGATTGACCCAATTGGAATTATCTAAATACCATTGCACTGTTTTTAGTAATCCACTATCAAAGTTTTCTTTTGGTTTCCAACCTAATTCACTAATGATTTTATTGCAATCAATTGCATATCTTCTATCATGTCCAGGTCGGTCTGGAACAAAAGTCATCAAAGATGAATGTCTCAAACCAGATTTTGGTGCTAATTCATCAAGAATGGTACAAATTTTTTCTACTACTGTTAAATTTGTTTGTTCATTTAGTCCTCCAATATTATAAGTTTCACCAATTGTCCCCTTTTGCAAAACCAGATAGATAGCTTCACAATGGTCGATGACATAAAGCCAATCTCGAATGTTCTGTCCATCACCATATATAGGTAAAGGCTTACCATCTAAAGCATTTAGAATAGTCAAAGGAATTAACTTTTCGGGAAATTGGCTTGGCCCATAGTTATTAGAACAATTTGTAGTTAAATTAGGCAAACCGTAGGTATGATAGTAAGCTCGGACAAAATGATCAGATGCAGCTTTAGATGCTGCATAAGGACTATTTGGCGCATAAGGTGTATCTTCTCTAAAGGCTGGTTCTTTTGTGCTTAATGAGCCGTATACTTCATCTGTAGATACGTGTAAGAAACGAAATTGCTGCTGATTTTGCGGTGATAGTTTCTGCCAATAAAACCGAGTTGTTTCCAATAAATTAAATGTACCGACTACATTTGTTTGAATAAAAGTTTGGGGGCTGAATATAGAACGGTCAACATGAGTTTCGGCAGCAAAGTTAATAATTGCATTTGGTTGATATTTATCTAGTAAATAACTCACTAATTCAACGTTAGCAATATCTCCTTGTACAAAATGGTAATTTGGGTCAGCTTGGAGTAGGGCTAAATTTTCTAAATTACTAGCGTAAGTTAATTTATCTAAATTAATTATATTAAACCAATGATTCTGCCGAGCTAAAAGAATAAAGTTAGCCCCAATAAATCCGGCTCCACCTGTTACTAATACTGTCTGCATACAATTTAATCTATAATAAAATTCAAAAAATAATCGAATAATTTAAGCTAACACGAGCAAAAACCAATAATTAGCTTATCATCTGGATGTTCCTTATGTATCAAACAGACCCGCCTCGACCTGCGAAAGAATCTCTACCTACGATGTATGATCTCAAGAGTGAAGATCCCAAGGAACCTGGCTTGCCTGAAGAATTTCATATTTTCCAACCCCAACTGCTACGCGAGACATTTTCTCCACCAAACTATCGAACAGACGAAATATTTACTGCTAGTGACTTAAACCTCTACTATGATACTCAGCATCCACTATGGTACAAGCTCCCAGATTGGTTTGCGGTTGTAGGTGGTTCTCGTCTCTACGAACAAAAAGATTTACGTTTAAGTTATGTGATTTGGCAAGAAGGTATTGCACCTTTTGTAGTAGTTGAATTACTATCTCCAGGAACAGAAAAAGAAGATTTGGGACAAACTCTGCGAGAAGTTAACCAACCGCCAACAAAATGGGAAGTTTACGAACGAATTTTGCGAGTCCCTTATTACATTGTCTTTGACCGCTACACTGATAAATTACAAGCTTTCCAAATAATTGCAGGGCGCTACAGCGAAATGAATTTAACTACGCCAAGAATTTGGATGCCGAGTTTACAGTTGGGTTTAGGACTTTGGCAAGGCTCTTATCAAGGAATTGAGCGGTTATGGTTACGTTGGTATAATGCAGATGGAAATTGGATTCCTACTCCCGTGGAGCAGGAAAGCCAGAGGGCTGAACGATTAGCCGCAAAGTTACGAGAGTTGGGAATTGACCCCAACCAAATATAAATCGCTACACGGCTTGTAAAATTTCTTCGTCTACAGAGAAATCTACTTCCTTCTGATCCCGTCCATTGGCTAGATAATCATTTTTTAAAGAATCTGTTAACCCAGAAATTAAATCATATTCGGGCTGCCAATTTAATTCTGTGTGGGCTTTTTGTACTGATGCGAAGAAATGTTGAAGGCGCATCGGGAAAGCTTTACGCTTGCCAAAATCAAACTTTTTCGGGTCGTAGTGAACTATTTTAATTGCATCAGGTGATTTACCAGCAGCTACAGCACAAGCACGGGCTAAACCATTAAAAGTCACAAAGCGATCGCCTGAAATATTATAAATCTGCCCAATCGCTTTTTGATTGCCAATCACCAAAGACATTGCCGTTGCCAAATCTTTTACGTGACCAAACTGGGTAATATGTAGACCATTACCCGGAATTGGTATTGGGCGATCGCGCACAATTCTATCAAAAAACCAGCTTTCTAAATCGTTGTAATTACTCGGCCCGTAAATATACGTTGGGCGAATCGAAGTAAACGGTAAGCCTTTTTGAGCCAAGTAAGCTTCCGTTTCGTGTTTACCCTTATGGCGACTCTTGGGGTCAATAGCATCGCCTTCAACATGGGGTAATTGGTCAGATTTAAGATAAACCCCTGCCGAACTCATATAAACAAACTGCTGCACTCTACCTTGGAAAATTTCTGCCAATGGCTGAGTATCACTTAATTCTCGACCATTATTGTCGAAAATGATGTCAAAATTCTCTTGTGACAGCTTTTCTTTCAGTTGGGCTGCATCCGTGCGATCGCCTATAATCTGTCCTACCTTGGATGGTACCGGACGATTGCCACGATTGAACAGTACCACCTCATGCCCTTGCTTTAAAAGTATTTCAGTTAGGTAAACACCAATGAACCTAGTGCCACCCATAATTAAAATTCGCATAAATTCCCCTTTTATGTCTAATGGAGGGGCTAGGGGCTAGGGGTTAGAGGTGAGAGGCTAGAGGTTAGGGGTTAGAGGCTAGAGGGTTAGATACATAAGATTACTTAAATATCTTTGATACAAATCCCTAGCCCCTAGTCCCTAGCCCCTAGTCCCTAGCCCCTACTCCCCACTCCCTACTCCCTACTCCCCCTTAGAGGTTATCAGGTTGCTGTATCCCTCTGGAACCACTTGCGGCAGAATTCCGTCTGGGGTTAAATCTGGGGCGCTTCCTCACAATTTGTCTGACTGTATTTTCCATCTACTCAAGTTACTGTGCCCTTGAAATATGCTCTGGTTCATGAGTGGTTAACACCCAAAGCCACCGGTGGTTCAGAATTAGTCGTACAAGAAATTCTGAACCATGTTAATGCCGATTTATATGCGTTGATTGACTTTGAATCCAGCAATCCTGAAAGTTACTTGTACAAACGCCAAATTGGTACAACGTTTCTTCAGCATTTTCCCTTAGCGCGTAACGGAGTGCAGAAATATTTGCCTTTGTTACCCTTAGCAATTGAACAACTGGATTTGCGGCAATATGACGTGATTTTGTCTTCTTCTCATGCTGTAGCAAAAGGAGTTTTAACTACACCTGATCAGTTGCATATCTGCTACTGTCACAGCCCTATGCGTTATGCCTGGGATTTGACTTTTGACTATCTGCGTCAAAGTAAGCTTGGCAGTGGTTTACCAGGGTGGCTAACCAAGTATCTACTGCATCAGCTACGCCATTGGGATGTCTTAAGTGCCAATCGTGTTGATTACTTTATTGCCAATTCCCAGCATACAGCTAGACGAATTTGGCGTTGTTATCGACGAGAAGCCGCAGTGATTTATCCACCTGTAAATGTGGAAGCATTTCCGCTTTTTCTCCAGAAAGAAAATTTTTACTTGACTGTTTCCCGTTTAGTTAGCTATAAGCAAGTATCTTTAATTGTCCAAGCTTTCAATAAATTGCAGTTACCATTGGTCATAATTGGTACAGGTTCAGAAATGGAAAAAATTCGCCAAATAGCCAAACCTAACATCAAAATACTGGGGTGGCAGCCTGATGATGTAGTCAAAAAATATATGGCTCAAGCCAGGGCATTTGTCTATGCTGCTTGTGAAGATTTTGGCATTGCCTTAGTAGAAGCACAAGCTTGCGGTACACCAGTAATTGCTTATGGGGCGGGCGGTGCATTAGAAACAGTCCGGGATGTGCGATCGCACAAGGAGCAAGGAACTGGGATCTTTTTTCCAGAGCAAACAGTAGCGGCATTAACAGCAGCAGTAGAACAATTTGAAGTGTATCGCAATGTCATCAATCCTGAGTATTTGCGATCGCACGCTGATCAGTTTTCACCGCAAATTTTTGCACAGCGTTATCTAGATTTCATCAACCAGTGCCACAAAACCAGACCATACTTAGCGTAATGGTTGAAATTTGTGTACGGAAATTGTGTATGCTTTTGGAACTTCCCTCCAGAAGCACCTCATTTTGGCTTTAAGATTGGGACTATGTGTGGTGTGGATTATTAAGGAGTATGATGACTGCCCAGAGCTCACTCCTCTCCGGCAAGCGAAGCCTACGGCAAGACGCTAGCTCGTCTAGGCGTACTTTCTTAAAACGTAGCAAAAAAACCAAGACACCCAGGGTAAAACCCAAAGTGTCGTCTGCTCAGGCTTTAAACGGAGAGTTCGTTAAGCGACTATTCGACATCGGGTTTTCGCTGTCAGTACTGATTTTGTTTTTTCCCCTTTACTTGATTTTGGCCTTGCTGATTGCTTTCAGCTCAGAAGGCCCCATTTTTTACGTCCAAGAACGGGTAGGTAAAAACTATAGGCGCTTCAATTGTATTAAATTCCGCACAATGGTGAGCAATGCCGACGAAATGCTTGTGCAGATGATGGAAACATCGCCCCAATTGCGACAGGAATTTGAAAGTAGTTTTAAGCTGAAACATGACCCAAGAATTACCACAATCGGTAAATTTCTTCGCATTACCAGCTTGGACGAATTTCCCCAATTTTGGAATGTTTTAAAAGGAGATATGAGCGTCGTCGGGCCGCGCCCCCTGGTAGCCGAAGAATTACCAAAATATGGTCATCACATAGGGCAAGTATTAACAATCCGACCAGGAATTACTGGATTATGGCAAGTTTCTGGGCGTAATGATATTCCTTACCCCAGACGAGTGCAAATAGACTTACACTATGTCAAATTTAGAAATTTCTGGCTTGACTTGTGGATAATTCTGAAAACGATTAATGTGGTGATTATGCCTAAAAATAACGGCGCTTATTAAGTCAAAATCAACATTGCTCGTAGCGACATTATCAGAGTTCAGGGGTCAGAATATGGCAAAATTCATCCAAATTATTCGCCATCAAGCATTATAAATTGCTTTTAAATTCTGACTTCTGAATCCTGAATATTGAATTCTGTTTGATCAATCTCTCTAAATTTTTAATTAATTTCCACTTAACAAAAGCCAAGATTATATAAAGTTTTTGTAAAAATTCCGCAACATCACTGAAATTCTATCTATTCATTGAGTTAACCTACTCAAGTTCAGCTTGTTAAGTAATTCTTAATTAAGTATATTTGTTTACGGCAAAATTCTGCTATCAATTAAGACCCGTAAGTTTCCCATTAGGCAATTTAGCCATTTGCTGCTAGGTTGTATCAGTTGGACTGAAACTCTACAGATCAAAAATAACAAGGGATAATTGAGCATGGTGCAAACTAAGCGAGCGTTGATTACTGGTATTACCGGTCAAGATGGTTCATATCTGAGTGAATTTTTGTTAGAGCAAGGTTATGAAGTTCATGGAATTATTCGTCGGACTTCTACCTTCAACACAGACCGCATTGATCATATTTACGAAGATCCCCACAAAGAGGGTGTGCGGTTGTTTCTTCACTACGGTGACTTGACAGATGGTACAACGCTGCGACGAATTTTAGAAGAAGTTCAGCCAACCGAAATATATAATCTAGGCGCACAATCTCATGTTCGGGTGAGCTTTGATTCACCAGAGTATACCGTTGATGCAGTGGGTATGGGTACTCTGCGTCTATTGGAAGCAATTCGAGATTATCAACGACGCACTGGTACAGAAGTCCGTTTCTATCAAGCTGGTTCTTCGGAAATGTATGGTTTAGCTTAAACAAAAAGAAGCCCCACATCTGACCCAAAGGGCAGTGTGGGATGAATTTTTGGGCGGCGACGAATTGACCAACAACTAATTCAATCCGCAGGATTGACAGGGG